>JALUXI010000042.1 GCA_027019045.1 Piscirickettsiaceae bacterium
CGGACAAGGGGATGGGAGATAAGATTCGCATTTTAGCCTGTGCTGATGAAAACCAAGAAGCGGAAAGGGTGGTGTCGGAGCTGATAGTGAATAAGTTTAAATATCAAAATCAGTTCCGAGATTATGCGATTTTATATCGAGGCAATCACCAGTCCCGTTTGATTGAACGGGCGTTGCGAGAGCAGAATATCCCCTATGTAATTTCAGGGGGACAGAGCTTTTTTGACTATGCGGAAGTCAAGGATGTATTGAGTTATCTGAAGTTGATCGTCAACCCTGATGACGATGCCGCCTTTTTGCGAATTGTGAATACCCCACGGCGAGAGATTGGGGCTTCAACGCTGGAAAAATTGGCAGGCTATGCCACTCAACGAGGGGTGAGCCTGTTTGAAGCGACGCAGTCAATGGGGTTGATGAATGTACTGAATGAAAAGGCATTGAAGCGGGTGCAGCGGTTTGGTGAGGTGCTGTTGGAGTGGGTGAAAACGGCCGATGCCTTGGAAGGCGAAGAGGTGATTCATTTTGTGCGTCAACTGCTGGAGACGATTGAGTATGACAACTGGTTGCATGAAACGGCGAGTAACCCTAAAACAGCGGAACGGCGAATTGAAAATGTGCGGGATCTATTGCTGTGGATAGAGCGAATTATCAATAAGGCACAAGAAGAGGAGGGGGAAGCCCTCAAGCTCGAGCAGATCGTCTCTCACATGACACTGATGGATATTTTGGAGCGCAATGAATCGGAAAAAGAACACAATATGGTGAGCTTAATGACGCTACACGCTTCAAAAGGACTGGAGTTTCCCCATGTGTTTTTAATCGGCATGGAAGAGGAACTTTTGCCGCATAAGCAGAACTTGGAGTCGCCTGGGTTAGAAGAAGAGCGGCGATTGGCATATGTAGGGATTACTCGAGCGCAAAAAACCTTGACCATGACCTATGCGCAAAAACGCCGCAAATATGGCGAAGACATGAACTGTGAACCGAGCCGCTTTTTAGAGGAACTGCCCGAAGAAGAGATTCAATGGGAAGGCAAACCTGGGGTGGAGATCTCCGAAGAGGAGAAAAAAGAGATTGGCAAAGCCCACCTTGCTAATTTAAAAGCAATGTTGAAGGGGTCGTGACGCAAGCGATGCATTCCCACGCTGGAGCGGGGGAGTGAGAAACGACTCAGCTGACACCGTAACTGCTCAGATTGCTCCTGAAATTCGTCAATTCAAGGCGGAAAATGTTCGTTCCGTAAATGACCATTTTCCAACGCAGAAGTGGCGGATTTCAGGGGTGAGCTGAGTAGTTACGAAAACAGTAGTGGGCGGTGGCAATGACCGCCAGCACAGGGATAAATAGGCTGAGGATGGGGATGACGCTGAGGCTGTATAAAATGGCCTGTGGAATCGTCAACTGCCAGTTGGTGACGGGCTTGATTTGTTGATAGAGTGATTCGGGGAGGATGATTTGACCGACATCGGCAATCACTGAGAAGCGGAAAAAGAGGAAGCCAATCAGCCAGAACCAGACAACATTAAACAGTGGAATCAGGAGCATCGGCAGGGTGAGAAGCATCAGCAATAACATCCAGCCCCCAAATTTGACCACCTCCCAAATCATCCCTAGTGTGGAGCCGTGACCGTGGTAGTCGATATCAGGATAATGGAGGTCATGTACTGCTTTGACCAGCGAATCGGTCATAAAACCTGTGATAATCATGGCAAATAGCAATACAAGGTAGCTGCCAATTAAGATCCCTAAAATGCCCGCCACCACGGCGACCACGGCACCGATTAGCCAGAGCAGGAGTCCGCCAATCAGAGGGATGGATTGCAAAGTGGTTTCGGCTTGTTGTTCCCATGATTGAATGTCCTGCACGATGGGGTTTTGCGTCACCATATCGCTGGTCAGCAGAAAACCAAAAATGCCATACCCCATTAAGGAAACCAGAATGATCCCCGCCACAAAAGGGATAAACAGGCGAATCAAGATTTTCGGTTCTTTGAGGTCTTGTAGCGTCAGCCAGAGCAGGTTCATTTGTCTATCCAGATCGATTTAATATTACAGAACTCTCTTAAGCCATAGTAGGAGAGTTCTCGACCATAGCCTGAATCTTTCACGCCGCCAAAAGGCATCCGAGGGTCGGAGAAGCTGATGTGGTTAACAAAACACGCCCCTGACTGCATCCCTCTTGCCATGGTTTCAGCGGTCGCTAGATCATTGGTCCAGATGGAGCCTGCCAGCCCAAAGCGAGAACCATTGGCGAGACCAAGTGCATGGGCAGGCTCGGAGGCTTTGAGAATGGTGGCGACTGGACCAAACAGTTCTTCATTGTAGGCGGGCATATTGCTGGTGACATCGGTCAAAATGGTGGGGGCATAGTAGCTCCCTGGTCGGTCAAGTTGATAGCCACCAGTGACAATTTTTGCGCCTAATTCAACGGATTTCATCACCTGTTCATGCAGCTCTTCCAGTAAATCCTGCCTTGCCATGGGGGCGAGGGTGGTTTCTGGATCGAGGGGGTCGCCTGGTTTAAAGTAACTTTCCACCGCCTGTTTAAAGGCTTCTGTGAAGTCATCGGCAATGGTTTGATCGACAATAAAGCGTTTGGCTGCGATACAGCTCTGTCCCATATTTTGAAAACGACCAATGACGGCATTTTCAATGGTGCGAGGCATATCGGCGGTTTCGGAAACGATAAAGGGATCGGAACCACCGAGTTCGAGCACACATTTTTTCAGTTCTGAACCCGCCACTGATGCTACTTTACGCCCCGCCGCCTCAGAACCTGTGAGGGAAACCGCTTTGACGGCGGGGTGACGAATCACGCTTTCAACTTGTACGGCGGAAATCATCAGGTTGGTATAGACAAAGTCTGGGAAGCCCGCTTTACGGAAGACTTCTTCAATCGCCAAAGCACATTGTGGCACATTGGAGGCGTGTTTCAACACCACGACATTGCCTGAAACCAAAGTAGGGGCAACAAAACGGAATACTTGCCAGAAAGGGAAGTTCCAAGGCATGACTCCTAAAACCACCCCGAGTGGATGGAAAGAGACAAAGCTTTTATAGGCTTCGGTTTCCACCATTTCATCGGCAAGGTAGGCTTCGGCGTGTTCGGCATAGAACTCACACACCATGGCACACTTTTCAATCTCCGCTTTCGCTTGATTGATGGGTTTGCCCATTTCCAGCGTAATCAGCTCGGCGAGGAGATCCTCGTCATCTCGAAGTACGCCTGCTACCCGTTTTAGGAGCGTGCAGCGATCTGCCAGTGGTGTTTCCTTTGACCATTCAGGGAACATAAACCCCGCTTGTTTAAGGACTTCTTGCAGGGTGTCATTATCCCAGTTATCAAACTCATTGAGGAGTTCACCATTGGCGGGGTTGATCGATAGCATGCTCATAATATGGATTCCTTATGCGTCTTCTTCAGGTTGGGTGACGGCTTTTGCCCAAGCGCAAGCAGATAGGTAAAGATCAGCCAGTTCTGCAATGCCTAGATTTTCATAATGTAGGTCAGTGATACTTTGTTGTTGGCGTTCAATCGTTTGAAGCACCTTTAAGCCTTCACCCATTGGTCCAGCCTTATCAATCAATGCCGCTTTAATCGGTTCAGCGAGGGGCATTTTGCCGACAATTTCATCAATTGGGAGTTTAAAGAAAGCGTTGAGGTTGGAGAACAGTCCAGTGAGGAAGAACATATCCTTCTCTTTGGCATGACTGGTTTTTTCTGCCAACTGCTCCATAAAACGGGCTCGTGCTAAGCTGGTGACAATCAGCTCTTGCGGGATGTCTTGCATATTGGAGAGCAAGAGCATATTGACCCAGAATTTCAGGCGTTTCAAGCCCATATATTTAATTGCATCTTTGACCGTCTCAACCTTAACGGGAATCATCGCCGTTGGGCGGTTAATGGCTTCTAGCAGTTTCTCCATCAGGCTGACATCGTGACCAATAATATCAGCAAGGGTATCAAAATCGGTCTCTTCATCATTCACTTTGGCCAGCAGTTCAATCAGGGTGAGTTTGTTACCAGAAAGTTCGGTACCCGCTTCGAGGCTGACGGGTTGCGTGAAGAA
>JALUXI010000043.1 GCA_027019045.1 Piscirickettsiaceae bacterium
AGAAAGTCGGCTGAATTTAGGGCTGTCTTATTATAGTTTTCCTTTGGTGGTGATGAGTCAAACAGGGCATTATGTGCCTGATTTTAAGTTGCTAGCGGCTAAGCGAGTGGCTGTACCGAGTCATTCGGGTGCTGAGGCTTATTTAAAAACAGTCTTGCCAGTTGAACAGATTGTAGAGGTTGATGATTTTAAGCAGGCGGTGACAGAATTGTCCAAAGGTCAGGTTGATGCCGTTTTTGGTCCTCTGCCGGTTTTGAATTATGAGTTAAATCAGCAGGGTGTGGCTTCGGCACATATTGTTGCCAGTACCCCACAAGAATTGCAGATGAGTCCAGGGATGTTGAAAAGTGAGCCATCTTTTTTGAAAAATTTGGTGATTAAAGCTCAAAGTGAAGTTTCAGAAGGCACATTGCAGAAGATTTTGCAGCATTGGTCTGAAGTGAAAGTGGTGCGTTCGGTTGATCGTCGTGAATTGGTTTGGGTCGTGAGTATTGCGAGTATTATCGTGATTGGGTTGCTGCTAGGGATGTATCTGTTACAAAAGGTTAAACGGCAACAGCAGGCGTATATTCAGCAAATCAATGAATTGAGTTATGCAATGACGGTGGCTTTAGATGAGCAGTTGACGATTTTGGAGGTGGCGAATAGCTATGCTAAGTTAATAGGGATGACACCAGAGGAGATGAAAGGTAAGCCACTGTTGTCGGTTTCTAAACCGATCAATTTAAAAGCTGAAGAAATTGTAGAGATTCAGGCGCGTTTAAAAAGGGGGCAGAGCTGGACGGGTGAGGTTCAACTGTTATGGCCTGATGGTTCGGTGCATTGGCAAGCAGTGGCGTATGAACCTATTTTTAATAAGAAGGGAGAGGTGGAGAAGGTTTTTTCAACGCGGCGAGAGATTACAGCACAGAAGCTGTTGGAGGAGATGGCGATTAAAGATGAGTTGACGCAGTTATTTAACCGTCGATACTTTAATGAGGTATTTGGCAAGGAATTGAATAGGGCAAGACGAGAGGGCGTGCCCTTTAGCTTTGTGATGTTGGATATTGATTTCTTTAAGCAGGTGAATGATACCTATGGTCATTTGAAAGGGGATGAGGTGTTGAAGCGGATTGCTGATGTTTTGAAGCAGTTTTTTCATCGTTCGAGTGATGCGGTATTTCGTTTGGGTGGGGAGGAGTTCGGTATTTTGACCTATCTGTCTGGTGAGGCGCTTTATGCTCATTTAGAGGTGTTACGCAAGGCCATTTATGATTTGAATATTGAGAATAAAAATGTCCCTTTGGGACGAGTGACCATTTCGATAGGAGGGGTTAGCATTCAGCCGAATACTAAGTGGTCGGAGGGAGAGATTTATGCTAAGGCGGATCAGGCGCTTTATCGTGCGAAAAAGGCAGGACGAAATCGCGTGGAGAGGGGTGGGGATGTTTCAGATGAATCATCAATTTTGACCGATGGAATCGCATGATGAGTCGATGTTTCTGGCTTGGAGGTAATAAAAAACCCAGTCACTTAAAGGACTGGGTTTTTTGAATGTTGACTCGGTTTGTAGAGTCTATTTGATTTTGGCTTCTTTAAAAAGTACATGCTTACGCACAATGGGGTCGTACTTTTTAATTTCAAACTTTCCAGCCATGTTGCGCTTATTTTTAGTTGTGGTGTAAAAATAAGCACTTTCGGTAGATTGTAGCTTGATCTTATCGCGCATCTGTTGTCTCCTTAGACCTTCTCACCGCGTGCACGCATATCTGCTAGCACAGACTCAATGCCGTTTTTGTCAATGATACGCATTCCAGCTGTTGAAACACGAAGCTTTACAAAACGGTTTTCGCTCTCTACCCAAAAACGGTGTGTTTGTAGGTTAGGCAAAAAACGACGACGAGTTTTACGATGAGAGTGAGAAACATTGTTACCGACAGCAGGTTTTTTTCCTGTGATTTGGCAAACTTTAGCCATGGTGTATTCCTCTCATAATTAGCAATTCAACCGCTCGTTTGCTGCGAAGGGCGAATTGTGCGAAATGTTCATTTGTGCTTCTCAGCGGAAGAACATCTCTAAACTTAAAAATATTCGAATATTTCTAACGCTGTGAGCCTTACGAAGATTGCTCTTAATCAAACCCACAGAGTGAAGAAGCGGGATTATCCATACTTTTGTCATTAAATGCAAGCTTGGGACTTAAAAATTTGTTGTGCTATGTAAAAAAATGCAAGGGTGAATAGTAGGAGGAGTAGCGCAATCCAGCCAAATAGAGTGGGGGCGGCCATTAGTGTACTCATCAAGGAATCTTGGTAGTAGAAGAACCAAGGGTGTCCAAGCGGAAAAATCCATCGATGCAGTTGATAGAACACTTCCGTCGGGCCGAAAGAAATCAGAAAAATGCCTAAAATTCCCAGTCCTGCTAGGAGGATAAGGGTGGCTTGCTTGCGGTTGGGAAAGCAGCGCTTGCGTAGGAGTAACCAGCTGGTGAGCCCTATCCAGATGAGGGCTAGAGATTGTCCGATGGCATTGAGTCGTTGGATGAGATAGCTAACATCGACTAGATGAAGGAGTTCAGGTGTGCGTAGCAATGGGATGGTGTTTCCTTGGCTATCGGTGTAATGAATTGCTTTGAGTTTTTTAAGGGCTTTATCAGGAGGTAGTTGAACGGCTTGGGCAATATGATGAAAAAGGGCTTTGCGTTCGGTGTCAGTGGTGGTTTCAAAATCGTGTTTATAGCGATTTTGGGGGGCGTAGGTGTCAATGGTTTGTTTGATGCTGGTGTGTTGATAGAGGAGTGGGTAGCCGAAATCAAATTTGGCAAGGAGATGCCAGCTGAGCCAGAGGGCGACAAAAAAGGTGAGCCATGTCCAGCTAAATGCAAATAGGCGTGGCGCACAGGGCAAGGAGCGGCGAAAAAGTGGATTTTGACGAGGTTTGACGGGGGTTTCTTTAAGTTTTGCCATAAGATGAACCGCTAGAGTTGATTGTGTTGAGAAAAAGCGTGCCATCGCCCTTTATCGCCAATAATAATGTGGTCGAGAAGTGGAATCTCGACAAGAGAGAGTGCTTCACGCAGTCTTTGAGTGAGCTTTAAATCGGCTGAGCTGGGCGTTGGATCGCCAGAGGGGTGGTTATGGGCAATAATGACTTTGGCAGCATCATTTAATAATGCGTGTTTCACCACTTCTCTTGGGTGGACACTGGCTGAATTAAGTGTGCCTTCAAAGAGAATGTCGAATTGCTTCAGGCGATTTTGGGAATCGAGGAGTAGGGCGCTGAATCGTTCACGGCTTTGATGGCCGAGACTATGGTGGAGAAATTGGGCGACCTGTTCTGGTTGGTTAAAAGTTTCACCTGTTTGGAGGCCTGATTCAAAGTGACGACGGGAAATTTCGAGCACGGCTTTGAGTTGGACAAATTTAGCTTGACCAAGTCCTTTGGCTTGACAGAAGGTGGCTTCATCTGCATTGAGAAGGGCGTGGAGGGAGCCGAAATGGTCGAGTAGGTCTTGTGCAAGATCAACCGCACTTTTACCTTGGACACCGACGCGCAGAAAGATGGCGAGGAGTTCTGCGTCGGTGAGGCTCTGGGCGCCAAATTTGAGCAGCTTTTCTCTTGGACGGTCATTTTCGTGCCAGTCGGATATTGCCATTGTCGGTAAAGTTATTTTGTTGAATTTGGTAAGATATTCGCCATCTTATCGAAAAATTGGAGCAGAAACAATGTTTAAAGTGGTGATGCAGGTGCGGGATTATGAGTGTGATCTGCAAGGGGTGGTGAATAATGCGGTTTATCAAAATTATCTAGAGCATGCTCGCCATCAATTTTTGCGGGCGAATGGGATTGATTTTGCAGCATTGACAGCGCAAGGCGTTCATTTGATGCTGACATCAATTGAGTTGCAGTTTAAATCGCCTTTACGGCCAGATGATCTGTTTGAAGTGACGGTGCGGTTACGCAAGATGGGAAAATTGCGCTATCTATTTGAGCAGCAGGTGGTGTGTGAAGATGGGCAGGTGATGGTGCAGGCACAGGCCGTGGGGGTGGCGTTGTCGGAATCGGGTCGTCCCATGCAGTA
>JALUXI010000044.1 GCA_027019045.1 Piscirickettsiaceae bacterium
GATTGCCCCTGAAATTCGTCAATTCAAGGCGGGAAATGTAAGCTTACACATTTTCCAACGCAGAAGTAGCGGATTTCAGGGGTGAGCTGAGTCGTTACAAAAATGAAAGGAAAACCAACCATGAGTGCGGAACACCCCAAACAGACCATTGACTTTGGCTTTAGCGAAGTCCCCGTGGAAGAAAAAGTCAAAAAAGTCAAAGGCGTATTCGATTCTGTCGCCGACAAATATGATGTGATGAACGATGTGATGTCCCTCGGCATCCACCGCCTCTGGAAACGCCGCACCATTGAACTGGCAGGGATTCGTCCAGGGATGAAAGTGCTTGATTTAGCAGGCGGGACTGGGGATTTTAGCAAAGCCTATGCCAAACGGGTGGGCAAAACGGGTCAAGTGGTATTGGCGGATATCAATGAAAACATGGTACGAGTCGGCAGAGACCGCCTTACCAATGCAGGCGTGGCAGGCAATATCGCCTTTTCCATCTCCAATGCCGAAGCCCTAAACTTTCCCGATAATACTTTCGATGTCGTCACCATCGCCTTTGGGCTGCGCAATGTCACCCATAAAGACAAAGCCCTAGCCGAAATCGCCCGTGTCCTCAAGCCAGGTGGACAAGCCCTAATTTTAGAATTTTCCAAAGTCACCCAACCACTATTGGCCAAGTTTTATGACTTCTACTCCTTCAATCTGCTCCCCAAAATGGGCAAAATCATTGCCGATGATGAAGCCAGCTACCAATACCTCGCCGAATCCATTCGCATGCACCCAGATCAAGAAACTTTAAAACAAATGATGCTCGACAACGGCTTTGACAATGCAGAATACCTCAATATGTCTGAAGGCATTGTGGCGTTGCATCGTGGGTGGAAATATTAAGAACGCTCTGCATAAGATAACTAAACGGATAAAAGGAAACAGGAAAAATGTCAAAATCCCCAGTCCCGCCCCCTAAAATCCTGCTCAGTGCTGCGATGGAAAAGGTGATCAACGCCATTTTGGCACTGGATCCTTTTCATGCCCATATTTTTGAACCCTTTGAAGATAAAGCGGTACAGCTTGAAGTGGCTGAACTCGGAGAGTTTTATCTGATTTTCCATCAAGGCAAGGTGGCCGTACAGACCACACTACAAGGTGAACCCGATGCCACCATTGAAACCGATCTTTATAGCCTCAAACACCTCAAAACAGAGGGCAAACTACACCGTGTCACTTTATCAGGTGATGTGGCTTTAGCTCAAAAACTGATTCAAGCCTTTATCCAGCTCGATCCTGACTGGGAAGAAGCCTTGAGTCAAACCTTTGGCGACATTATCGGTTTTCAAATCAGCCAACTGTTTCAAAAAGTGCAGCAAACCAAACAGAAGCGACGCCAATACCTCGGCGACACCTTGGCGGAATACCTCCAATTTGAAATCCAACTCCTCCCCACCCGTCACCAAATTCAACACTGGCAAACCGAAGTACAAGCGACGACTGAAGCCGTCAACACCTTAGAAACCCGCATCCAAAAACTTGAAAATTTACCCCTGAAATAACTGAAATAAACTATGTCCCTAAAATTCATTCGTAAAGTCCGCCGTATTATCAAAATCAACCGTGTTATGAGCTACTATCGTCTCGATGAGATGGTTCTCGCTGACACCAAATATGCTTGGCTTATCTGGCTCAACCGCCTACTGCCTTGGAACTGGCAAGGTCGTTCTGATGCTCCACGAGGGGTACGGATTCGGCAAGCGCTAGAAGACCTTGGCCCTATTTTCATCAAATTTGGTCAAGCCCTCTCCACCCGCAAAGATCTCTTGCCTGAAGACATCTCTGTTGAACTCACCAAACTGCAAGATGACTGCCCGCCGTTTGATCCCGAACACTCCGTGCAGTTGATTGAAGCCGCCTTGAAAAAACCTGTCACCGAAGCCTATGCCGAGTTTGAAACCCAACCCATGGCTTCCGCCTCCATCGCACAGGTTCACGCCGCCAAGCTGCATGAAGGCACCGCCGTAGTGGTCAAAGTGGTGCGTCCCGACATCAAACCTGTGATTGAGCAGGACATCGCCTTAATGTTCACCTTAGCGCAACTGCTCGAAACCCTCATCAAAGAGTCCCGCCGCCTGCACCCTGTGGAAGTGGTCGAAGAGTTTGAAAAAACCCTGCTCGATGAGATGGACATGATGAAAGAGGCCGCCAATGCCGCCCAATTACGCCGCAACTTTGAAGGCTCCGACCTGCTCTATGTGCCTGAAATATACTGGAGCCACACCAATGACAATGTGATGACGATGGAACGCATCTACGGCACCCGCATTAGCGAAATCGACCAGCTACAAGCACAAGGCATTGACCTCACCGACCTCTCCGCCAAAGGGGTGACCATCTTCTTTACCCAAGTGTTCAAACACAACTTCTTCCACGCCGATATGCACCCAGGCAATATCTTTGTCCTGCCCGATGGACGCTATGCGGCCATTGACTTTGGCATTATGGGAACCCTGACCCCTGAAGACCAACGCTACTTGGCCGAAAACTTTCTCGCCTTCTTCAACCGAGACTACCTTCGTGTTGCCGAACTGCATATTGAATCAGAATGGGTACCCAGAGATACCCGTGTCAATGAACTCGAATCCGCTATCCGTGCCGTCTGTGAACCGATTTGGGATCGTCCCTTAAAAGAGATCTCCTTTGGACTTTTCTTGATGCGTCTCTTCCAAACCGCTCGTCGCTTTGGCATGGAAGTGCAACCACAACTCGTTTTGCTGCAAAAAACCCTCCTCAATATTGAAGGACTTGGACGACAACTCGATGACGAACTTGATCTCTGGGATACCGCCAAACCTTTCCTAGAAGCGTGGATGCACGAAAGAATGGGACTCAAAAGTCTCATCAAGCAGACCAAAGCCAACCTCCCCTACTGGATTGAAAAAGCCCCCGAGATGCCTGATCTCATCTACACAGCCGTCAATAAAGTTGCCCACGGCGAACTCCAACTGCACAACCCAGAAGTCGCAGAACTCAAACAAGAGATCCAAAAACAGAACCGCCTCGCCCGCTACCGCAATATCGGCTGGGCACTGTTCATACTCGGTTTCACTTTGAGTATCGAGTTCAGACACGAAGACTACCAATGGCCACTTTACCTACTGGGCATCTACTTCCTATTACGAAAATAGAGTAGAATAACTGTATCAATCATAAGGCATAGAAAATGAAAGTTAATGTCGAAGCTGTTCAAGAAGACCTTAGGAAGGCAGGGTTAGTATTACTTGCTGCAGCCATTATTGAACACTTTATTAAAGGTGCAGGGTTAAACTTAATCGTCGTTATCTCTGGTATGATTATGTGGATTTTTGGCGTGATTCAGTTTTCAGAAACGACAAATAAAGAGGATAAAACATGACCACTATTGCACTCATTATTGCCACTGTTATGTTGACTGTCCTAGCGATTGGCATCTGGCAACAAAAACACAAGCATTGAAAAAGTCACACGGCTCTCAAGCGTGGTAAAATTGGAAAATTAAATACGCCAAAGGACTTCAAAGCATGAGCTGCCAAGATAAACAGACTTATTCAACCTTTTGCCGAAGCCATACCGATGCCCTCAAAGAGCCGATGTTCTTTGGACAGAATGTCAATGTGGCACGGTATGACCAGCAAAAACACCCCATTTTTGAAAACCTCATTGAAAAGCAATTGAGCTTTTTCTGGCGACCTGAAGAGGTCGATTTGGCCACAGATCGTGCCGATTACGCCCAACTGCCTGATAATGAGCAGCATATTTTTATCAGCAACCTCAAATACCAAACCCTGCTTGATTCGGTGCAAGGTCGTTCACCCAATGTGGCACTGTTGCCCTTGGTTTCTCTGCCTGAATTGGAAACTTGGATTGAAACTTGGTCATTTTCCGAAACCATCCACAGCCGCTCCTACACCCATATCATCCGCAA
>JALUXI010000045.1 GCA_027019045.1 Piscirickettsiaceae bacterium
GATTGAGAATAATAAGGTGTTTACTAAGATCACTTCTGGACTTCGGCCACAAAACTTTTTGATGTTTATATTGTTCTGTTTTGCCCAAAAACATAATATTTCAATGATTAAAGCAGTTTCAAGTAGAGGGCATGTTTATCAGAATGAAATGAAATCCAAAGAAAAAATCCGCTTTGATTATGATGCTTTTTGGCGGGAACTGGGAGGGAATGAGATAAAGGCTGATAGTGAGTGGTTTCAGCTCTCCATTCGTTATCCTCAAAAGCCTCTGGAAGAGATCAAAACTAAAAAGCGTTCTCTCTATCGTAAGCGCTATGCCCTAATGGAACAGATAGAACATCAGTTATTAGAGGTTTCTTAAATGATTTCGAAAGTTGCGGTCATAGGGTTAAAGCGAATAGGGGATGCGGTTTATACGCTGCCTTTGTTGCAGGCGCTGTTTGAACAAAAGAAAGTAGAGATTACGGTATTTACTGAACCTCAAGTGGCTGCACTCTATGAAGGTTCTTCATTTATTCATTCAGTTAGAGCTTTCCCCAAAAAACAGTTTTGGAAGTCGACGTTATTTGATTTAAAAAATGAAGAATATCACACCTGTTTAGTGTTACATAACGCTTTTAAATATGCTGCTTTGCCTTTTTTAGCGGGGATTCCTACGCGAGTGGGTTATCAAAAAGAGCTTCGTGGGTGGATGTTGACCCATAAGTTGCCCTTGCCAAAATCGGTGGTGCATCGATTGGAGCATAATGCGAGATTGGGTGATTTAATGGGGGTTGAGGCACGAGGCATTTTGCCTAAAGTGGACTTGACCGAAGCTGAGCGTGTGACACAATCGGATTTTCTTCAGTCCTATGGATTGGTTCCTCAAGGGTATATTTCATTTATTGTAGGCTCTATTGCCCCCACTCGTCGTTGGTTTCCTGAAAATTTTGCACGGGTTGCCCAATTTATTGTGAATGAATTGCATTTGAAGGTGGTGATTTTAGGTGGACCTGATGATGTTGCCATTGCAAAAGAAGTTGAAGCCTTGGCTTTTTTAGGTGATGAGAGTTTGCTGAATTTGGCTGGGCAAACCTCATTGAGAGAGACCATGCGGTTTTTTGCCAGTGCGAAAGCGGTCGTATCAAATGATACGGGTCCGATGCATGTGGCCAGTGCGATGGGGGTGCTAGTTGTGACTTGGTTTGGGGCGGCGAATGAGTTAGAAATTAAGCCGCCTTCTCCTCTGACAATAGTTCTGAATGCTCATGTTAATTGTGCTCCTTGTGTGAAAGAGACCTGTCCAGTTAAAACGCTAGCATGTTTACACCAAATTACACCTCAAATGGTGCAACAGACATTAAATAAAACTTTAAAGGAAAAGGCATGATTCCCTACCCTTTTATTAAGCCAAGTGATGACTTTTTTGAGCCCAATCAACGCTTAAAAATAAAAAAACATTTTGATGTTTCAAAAGTTTCAAAAATTCTAATACGAGGTATTGATCCACTTGGAGATATTGCCATTGCTTCAGCTTTTTACCGCGAAACAAGGCGCTTATTCCCTCAAGCCTATATTGCTGTGATGGTTTCACCTCATGCGGCACAGTTTCTCAAGCACTGTCCCTATATTGATGAAGTCATTATTTTTGAAAAGAAGCAACAGTGGCAGCATATTCAGCAGTTAAAGCAGCAGCAATTCGATTTGGCACTTTTGCAAACTGGAAATTTAAGAGCCGCCTTAATGGCTTATCTTGCGGGTATTCCTAACCGTGTTGGATTTGACAGTGATGGAAGAGGTTTTTTACTGACGGTTCAGCTTTCTTGTGAGTTGCAGAACCGTTATCGTGGTGAAGACCAATTTGACCTTTTGCGAGCCATTGGTTTAAATCCACAAGGGGTATTTAAAAGAGAAGTTTGGCTAACAGAGGAAGAGGAAGGCTTGGCTGCTGAGCAGTGGCAGCAACTCGGTGTGAGTGTTGAACAAGAAATTTTGGCCTTTAATCCTTTTGCTCGCGTTCAAAACCGACGATGGTCGGGTCAGAATTGGCAGAAGTTATTGCGGTCGGTTTTGAAAAAGGGTATTTTCCCGGTGATGTTTGTAGGACCAAATGAAACTGAGGAAGGGAAGCAGTTATTAAAAGCATGGGACTTAAGCCAGCTCCCTATTGTTGAAACCCATTTAATGACAACGGCTGCCATGTTAAAGCGAGTGAAGTGGGTGGTGGGAACTGATTCAGGCTTTATTCATTTAGCACTCGCTGTAAATAAGCCGCATGTGATTGCGATTTATGGGTTATTGCCCGTTAACTCTAGTTTCCCTATCTATGACAAGCATCATAGAGGCTTGATAGCAGATCACCTGCCCTGTGCCCCTTGCTATTTATATAAAGCGAGTGATCAGTGTTTTAATGAATCTAAATGTATGAAAGAAGTTACAGCTCAACAGGTAGAGCAAGCAATGGACTCTTTGGGTTGATAAGGAATTAAAATTTAAGAAATGAAAACCCTCACCGATGCGTCTATTTTTGAGTTTCCTGTTACTGAATTAAGTAGCTGGGAAACGCCTGAGTCGCTTGAGGATTTGGTGTCTAGTGTTCGGCGGGCTTTGCGAGATGAGCGGCCGATTACGATGCGGGCGGGGGGGACTTCTTTAGGGGGGCAAGCGATTGGTCAGGGGGTGATTTTGGATGTTTCCAAATATCTCACCCATGTTCTTGATTATCGTCCTGAACAGAGAGAGGTGGTGGTGGAGCCTGGGGTGATTCAAGAGGATCTGAATCGCCTTGTTTCTGCCGATGGCTTGCGTTTTGCTCCCGATACCTCGACTGCCAATCGGGCGATGATCGGTGGGATGATAGGAAATAACTCCTGTGGCGCTTATTCGGTTTTTTATGGGACGACTCGAGAGCATATTAAGTCGGCAGAAGTTATTTTAGCGGATGGCTCAGAGACAGTTTTTGAGCCATTGAATCCTCAGCAACTACATGAAAAACTGTCATTGCCTAGTCTAGAGGGTGAGATTTACCGCACCGTTATTTCTCTTTTAGAACAGCATGGAGAGGTGATTGTTGAGGCCTTTCCTGATCCTTCTATTATTCGTCGCAATACAGGTTATGCACTGGATGTGTTGTATCGAGAACATCAACCATTTAATCCTGAGGGCAAGCCGTTTAGTTTAGTGCCGCTGTTATGTGGCAGTGAGGGCACCTTGGCGATAGTGAAGCGTGCGACGCTGAACTTAGTGCCTTTGCCGAAGTTTCGACAGTTATTATGTCCCCATTTTGATTCGGTTTTTGCAGCACTGTCTGTGGTGCCTGACGCTCTCTCTTTTCATCCAGCGGCGATTGAGTTGATTGATAAAGCCACATTAGATGGTACAAAACACAATCGTGAGCAGCAGCAAAACCGTTTTTGGATTGAGGGGGATCCTGAGGCGGTGTTGGTAGTGGAGCTGTTTGCTGATTCGCAGGCAGAGCTGGATGAGCGGGTGCAGGCAATGCAAACTTGGTTTAGCGAGCAGGGGGCAATCACTTGCCCTGTGATTCCAACTGATGCGTCAGCAAAAGTGTGGGCAGTGCGGAAAGCAGGCTTGGGGTTGTTAATGGGGAAGCCGAGTCGTAAAAAGGCAGTTGCTGTGGTGGAGGATGGCGCAGTGCCTGTGACAGCCTTACCCCAATTTTTTGCTGAGGTGCAGGCATTGATGCAAGATTTGCAGGTGGGCTGTGTCTATTATGGTCATGCATCGGTGGGGCTGATTCATGTGCGGCCAGAGTTGGATTTGGCAGACCAAAATGACCGACAAAAAATGGTGCAGATTGCTCGTCGTTATGCACATTTGATTAAAAAATATCGGGGAGCGATTTCAGGTGAACATGGAGATGGTCGCATTCGAGCCTCTTTCTTGCCAGAGCTGCTCGGTGAAGAGGTCTATGGGGTATTGCAGCAGCTGAAGCAGGCG
>JALUXI010000046.1 GCA_027019045.1 Piscirickettsiaceae bacterium
CTCAGCCATCGCAGCCGCTAAAGCTTGAGCAAAGGTTTGGCTGTCCGCTTCATTTGCTAAAAACCGCTCAATCGCTTTCATTTATAATCTTCCTATGTCATCCTTAAATACACAACAGCTTCAACAGCTCCGCCAACAGATCCAACAATGGGGACAAGCACTCGGCTTTGCTGATGTCGGCATCACCCATCCTGATTTATCCCGCTACGAAGTGCAACACTTCACTTGGCTCGAAAAAGGCTATCATGGTGAAATGCACTATATGGCCAGTCACGGCACCAAACGCACCCGCCCTCAAGAGTTGGTACCAGGTACTCTCAGCCTCATTAGCGTTCGTCTGCCCTACTTTCTTCCCGAAGGCAAAAACCCGACCATCCAACTGCATCAACCCAATCACGCCTATATTTCTCGCTATGCGCTTGGTAGAGATTACCATAAATTGATGCGAAAAAAACTGCAACAACTGGCAGAACAGATCAAAGCCTTTCATCCCTCTCTTGCCAATCTACAATATCGTGCCTTTAGCGACAGTGCCCCCGTCCTTGAACGCCCCATTGCCGAACAAGCGGGACTGGGATTTATTGGCAAAAACTCCCTGCTGATTCATCCACGAGCAGGGTCATGGTTTTTCTTAGGTGAACTTTTTATCAATCTTGAGCTTCCCGCAGATGCCCCTTTTGAAAAACAGGGTTGCGGTCCTTGCACCGCCTGTATGGTTGAGTGTCCCACCCAAGCCATTGTGGAAAATGGTGTTGTTGATGCCCGTCGCTGCATCTCTTATCTCACTATTGAATACAGTGGCATCATTGATGAAGCGCTTCGCCCTTTGATAGGGAATCGTATCTATGGCTGTGATGACTGCCAACTGGTCTGCCCATGGAATCGGTTTGCCGAATGGTCAGCACAAAAGGATTTTTCCCCTCGCCACCATCTTGACCAAGCCAACCTGCTTGAGCTTTGGCAATGGGATGAAACCACCTTTTTAAAAAATTTCGAAGGTTCACCGGTTCGTCGCATCGGTTATCAACAGTGGCTTCGTAATCTTGCCATCGCCATTGGCAATGCCAATTTAGGCGAAAAGGGAATCCTTGCACTCAAACAAAAATATCATCAAGCTGACACTATTGCACAAGTGCATATTGATTGGGCAATTGAACAGCTCAAGCAACAACTTAAGCAACAACCCAATGACATTGAAAAAACACAAAAAAATCCCAAAATCCCCAGTCCTGCTCCTTTTAAAGCAAAAAAATACTATCTACCTGCTGAGATTCCATGTAGATTTAAATAGGCATGCAGAGTAGAATGAGTCACTTATAACCTTACAAATACTATATTTTGATGAGAAAAGTCTATCTATTTATCCTCCTCCTGCTTCTCCCACAGCTGACCTTTGCCAATCCTCAAAATCAGAAGCATATTCTCGTTCTTCACTCTTATCACGCATCAATGAACTGGGTTCGACATATTGATCAAGCCATAGATGATGTACTCCAACCCTCTCGTAATGGGTATATCATCCATAGAGAGTATATGGATACAAAACGACAATTTTCCCCTGAATACTTAAATCTCCTAAAACAAACTTATCAACTCAAATACAAGAACATTCACCTAAGTGCCATTTTGGCGAGCGACAACAATGCTTTTGATTTTTACGCGCTAATCGAGATACGCTTTTTGGGAAAAACACGCCTGTCATTTTTTGTGGCGTAAACGACTTCCATCCTGAGATGCTCAAAGGCATCAAATATTTTACAGGTGCCGCCGAAGTCTTTAATGCCAGAAAAACGGTTCTGCTCGCGAAAAAAATTATCCCCGATTTAAAAAATGTTTTGGTTGTCAATGACTATCTAGTGACAGGAAGAGCTTGGACAAGTACCATAAAAAAACAACTCAAAGGGATAGAACTCAATATTACCTATGCCCCTAACCTCTCAATGCAGGAACTACAAAATAAAATTGCCTCGCTCCCCCCTCATTCAGCCACCCTTTTAGGGGTTTATTATAAAGACAGAGATGGCAAGTATTTTACCTATGAAAAAGTAGGAAAAATACTAGCCGAAAAAGCCAAACAACCTGTTTTTGCCCTACTAAGATTTAATATTGGTCACGGTATTATTGGCGGCGATGTGATTGGTGGTTATTCACAAGGTGAAGCCATGTCCCAAATTGCCCTAAAAGTCCTTCACGGAGCAAACCCTAACCAAATTCCTGTACTCGAAAAAGGTGTCACTAAATTAGTCATTGACTACCCCTCTCTTAAGCGTTATGGACTCCATACGAGTACCCTACCCAAAGAGGCACTTGTTCTGAACAAGCCTATTAGTTTTTACCAAATGCACAAAAATATCATCTTGGTATTTTTAACCCTCACTCTCTTCCTCATCATTATCATTGCATTACAGTACCGAGCCTTTAAAAAACAGAGCCAAAGCCAAAAACAACTCCAGATATCCGATAAAAAGATACATCAACTCAATGAAAAACTCGTGCAAGAAACAATAGAAACACAAAACCTGTTTGAAACCTTTTTTGAAAACCTGCCTATCCCACTTTTCTATAAAGACAAAAATGGACGATATCTAGGTGCAAATAAAAAATTCAACAAACTCTATGGATTTGACAAAGATTTTTTAATTGGTAAAAAAGTCACAGATATTGCCCCCCCAGAACTGGCATCAAAATATCAACAACAAGACCTTGCATTACTGAATACGCCCGACGAAATTCAAGTTTATGAAGCTCAAATCCTAAACCAACAAACTAAAGAAATGCATCAGGTAATCTTCCATAAAAACTGTTTCTTTGATGTGGATGGCAATATCCAAGGTATCATTGGTGCCATTTTGGACATTACAGAACTCAAGCAAAAAGAAGCACAACTCCGCCAAGCAAATGAACAATCACAGCGTATTATTGATAATGTAATGGAAGGTATCCTGATCCACAATCACCATGAGTGTGTTCATGCCAATGCAACTGCTTTAAAATTATTCGGAACCAATAAAACCGTGGACATTGTGGGCAAACCCATCCTTGATCTTGTGATACCAGAAGATCAAAAGAAATTACAACAAAGCATGCAACAAGACTTCCCGCAACCCTATGAAGTGACCGCTTATCAAAAAGATGGCACCCCTATTCCCGTTCTCATTAAACCATTTAAGCTCCTTGAACAAACAGAAAAAGATCTGCGTATTGTGGCGATTATGGATTTAAGAGCTGTTAAAGCCAAAGAGCAAGCCCTGACCCAAGCCAAACTGCATGCTGAAGCAGCCACCCAAGCCAAAGCTCAATTTTTAGCCAATATGAGCCATGAATTACGCACCCCACTCAATGCCATTCTTGGTTTACTTTATGCACTTTCAAAAGAGCTCCAGTCACCAGAACAAGTTGAAAAAATGCAAATCATTGAGCACTCAGCACGCCACCTACTTCAACTGATCAATGATATTTTAGACTACTCCAAACTTGAATCCCAAAAACTCACTATCAATCAACATCCCTTCTCTCTATATCAACTCATCACAGAAATACAAACACTGCTCCAAATCACAGCCAACTCAAAGGGCATACAACTTAAAGCACAATTCTTCCCTAATAATCCTGACAGCTTTTATGTCATAGGAGATGAAGTCAGGGTAAAACAAATCATCATGAACCTTGTTGGAAATGCAATTAAGTTCACTCATCAAGGATCAGTTCAATTAAAGGTTCACCGAGTCAATCCCACTGACCTCAAAATAGAGGTCATAGATACGGGTATTGGGATTCCAGAAAAGTGCCTTAAAACAATCTTTGACTCTTTTTCCCAAGTAGAAAATGCATCCAATCGAACCTACACAGGCACAGGACTTGGACTCAGCATTACCAAACAACTCGTTGAGCTGATGGATGGACAGATCAGTGTGAAAAGTAAAGAAAACAAAGGCAGC
>JALUXI010000047.1 GCA_027019045.1 Piscirickettsiaceae bacterium
AGGGCGTTTGCCTTGATCTCGTTCACCACCACAGCCAAACACCACCGTTAAGGGCGGGTTGTTTGCGCTTAAATGCTGCCTAAATGCCAAGAGTGCTTGGCGTAAACCGTCAGGCGTATGGGCATAATCCACCACGACTTGTGGTTGTGTCACACAGGCTTGTTGATTGACTCTTTGCATCCGTCCGGTGACCGGCTGTAAATTTGACAAAGAGGAAACGGCCACCTGAAAATCACTGTCCAAACTGAGTACACTGCCCAATGCACACAAAACATTCTCTGCATTAAAGCGCCCCAACAAGGAGACCTGGCAAGGCACACACTGTTGCTTAAAGACAACTGAACCCTGCAAGCCATTCGGTTCAAATTGCCACCCTTTGCAATGCAGCATGGCCGTGCGATTCAATCCATAACTCAAACAGTCCACATTGGGCAAACTTTCAGCCAAAGAGATGAGGCTCTGACCCAGCTCATCTTCACTATTGACCACCCAGCATACTTGAGACTGTGAGGCAGCGACCTGTTCAAAAAATTGCTTTTTGGTTTGACGATAGGCCGCTTCACTGCCATGAAAATCGAGATGATCACGCGTGACTTGAGTCAGCGCCTGCACTGCAAACTGCACACGGTCAATTCGCCCTAATGCCACCGCATGCGAAGAAACCTCCATCACCACCGCTTTTGCCCCCGCCAGCGCAAAGTGCGCCAACTGACGATGTACTGTCACGACCTCAGGCGTCGTATTAGGGGAAGGCTTCAGATCCGATATAAAACCCAATCCCAAGGTCCCGATCAATGCCGTCTGAATCCCTTGGGCTTCCAGAAGCTGAGCGGTGTAAAAAGCGGTAGAGGTTTTGCCATTGGTTCCGGTAATGCCAATCGCCTGAAGCTGCTTAGAGGGTGAATCATAAAACCAATCCGCCAATTCTGCTAAAAGCGCCTCCAAATTAGGCACTTCAATCACCCCAACCCCTTGCTGTCGAAGAGATTCAATTTTATTTAAAATCTCCGCATCCTCAGTTTGAGGTGTCAATACCGCTACCACAGGCGTGTCTGCAGAAATATAGTTCAATCCATGCGCATGCAGCCCAGGCAAAGCGATAAAAAGCGTCTGCTCCCCTTCCTTTTCCAAGGTTCTGCTATCTGTTGTCAATTCTGACACTACTTTATCGGGCATATTTTCCACCAGCGGGACTGGGGATTTTGACAAAATTTGCAACTTTTCCAGTACAGCATGCAGAGGCTTATTCCATGGTCTAGCGAGACTCACTCTTCTGTCTCCCTCTGGTCAGTTTTTTCCACTGAATCCATTTCTGACTGTGCTGGCGTCATTTTTTCGGCCGCTAGCGCTTGCTGTCGTGCTTGAATCTCTTGTTGTTTTGTCATGGCATCAAATGGAACATGGCGCAAACGCAAGGCCTCTTGCATCACCTCTTTAAAAATAGGCGCGGCGACCAGTCCGCCATAATAGATTCCACGACTGGGTTGGTTGACCACCACCGCCATAACAAAACGGGGATTAGATACAGGTGCAATGCCAGCAAACAGTGAACGGTATTCATTTTTTTCATAGCCCCCAACTTTAGTTTTATGCACTGTCCCTGTTTTACCCGCAACACGATAACCCTCAATAGCCGCCTTAGGTGCTGTCCCGCCTTTTTCTGTCACTGCCTCCATCATTCGTAACACTTTATCCGCAACCTGAGGCGAAACCACCTGCTTCGCCTCCTCAGGATGCTCATCACTTTTTTTCAATAATGAAAGTGGCAATATCTCACCGTGATTGGCAAACAGGAGATAGGCGTGTGCTAATTGCAATAGTGTAATATTGAAACCATACCCATAAGAAGCAGAGGTTTGATCCACCTTGCCCCAAGCTTGATAAGTTTTTAAGTGGCCTGGTACTTCACCTGGCAAAAACAGCCCACTATCTTGCCCAAAACCAAGCTGATGATAAAGTGACCACTCTTGCTCAGGTGTCATCTTAAGTGCAATTTTGGATACACCAATATTGCTGGAATGTTTAATAATCCCTGCGGGGGTCAGTAATCCATGATTACGGGTGTCTGAAATAACCCGATCTTCCACTTTAAAATACCCTGGAGCCGTTTGAATTTGAGTCTTCTCATCAATCAACCCTAAATCAAGTGCCTTGGCAATAACAAACGGCTTAACTGTTGAACCAGGCTCAATGACATCGGTAATTACACGATTGCGAAGTGCACGCCCTTTTAATTGACTACGGTCATTGGGATTATAGGCTAGCAAACTGACCATCGCCAAGACCTCTCCCGTTTTTGCATCCAATACCACTGCAGAAGCCGATTGTGCTTGATGAATAATCATCGCTTTTTTTAAGGCACGGAAAGTAAAATATTGAATATCTTTATCAATACTCAATACAATAGGATGCCCCGCTTTAGCCGCTTTAACATCCTTCACAAATTTTACAATATGCCCAGCTCGATCCTTAATTACCTGCTCCTGACCAGGTACGCCTTGCAACCAATCATTATAGGTAAATTCAATCCCATCAATACCTTGATCATCAATATTCGTGTAACCCACCACATGCGCCGTTACAGAACCCGATGGATAATAGCGTTTAAAGCGGTCTTCAATATAGACCCCTGGAATATCCAACCGACTGAGTTTAGCCCCTAAATCAGGCAAAGCTTGCCGCTTAAGATACATAAAACGCTTATGCTGATACGCTTTTAGCTTAAGTTTTAAATCTTCCAAAGAAATATTTAACGCCTTTGCCAAAATCGGTAATTTATCTAGGTGTTGAGAAAGAATTTTTGGATCTGCCCAGATATCTAAAACCGCCGTACTCAATGCAAGCAAATCACCATTCCGATCAAAAATCTCCCCTCTAGGGGCAGGTATTTTCATCATTCGAATTTGCCGTTTATTCCCTTCCGAGTTTAAAAAATCATGCTCATGAATTTGCACATAATACGCACGACCTAAAACAGCCATCACAACCGCCACAATGACAAGCAAAACCAGACTGTCCCGTCCTACGAGATTTTTAAGCAACATTTTCATTATGGAAGCGTACCACTTTTTTGAGACTGTAAAGCCTTATGCTGTTTAGGCAACAAATCAATGCTCTGAAAATTATGTAATTGAGGATTTTTTTCCAACCTAAGATGTAATTTCTGTTCTGCAATCTGGCGTACCCGTGCACGGGCGGTTAAATGAGACTGCTCTAACATCAACTTTCCCCATTCAGCCTTTAACTGCTGATGCATTTTCAAATCTTGGGAATAACGCGTTTCTAAATGCCTGACCTGATGTTGCAGCCACACACCGCTTAGCGCTAACCCTAATGCAACCAATAATAAAAAAACTGGCAACCATAAAAAAAGCCCACCCGACCAGTCAAACTGGCGGGCAGGCTTAGGGAGTCGGTTCCAACGCATCATCAGATTAAACTATCGTTAGACATCTCACACTAATCTGCTTGTTTGCGTAAAAAGACAGGAATATCCCAATAATTTTCATCACGAGTATCCGTTGCAATCCCACCATTAACTGCGACACGACTCACAATCTCAGATACCCCTTTAGGCATATTGGCTTGTGCCTTATTTTGTGCTGAGCGGAGATGGGAAACCGAAGCGTGAACATCGGCTTGAGCTTGTGAGCGTACAACTTCTGTAATGACCTTTTCATCAGCATTCTGTGTAGGAACCACTTTCGCTTCAGTTTTAGGTAGATTAACATCCACCGCTTCAACCGCCTCGATCGTTCTAGAGCGAGTATTCTGCTGAGCCACCTCTTCTAAACCTGTTGCAACCACTGTCACTCGAACTTCATCCGTCATGGTTTCATCAATCGAAGTCCCAATAATCACACGGGCGCCTTCTGCCGCAACCTCTTCAATCAAATCACCCACTTCATTGAACTCACCCAAAGTAAAGTCCAATCCACTGGTAATATTCACCAACAATCCACGCGCGCCTGAGACTGTCACTTCTTCCAACAGTGGGTTTGCAATCGCTTTTTGTGCTGCTTTGACCGCACGATCCTCACCTGTGGCATGCCCCATGCCCATCATTGCCATACCGCGTTCACTCATCACCGTACGCAAATCTTCAAAATCCACATTGATCAACCCAGGACGCGTGACCAATTCTGAAATCCCTTGCACCGCACCATGCAAAACTTCATTGGCATAGTCAAATGCTTTTGCTAAGACAAAGTCCTTGCCCAACACCTTTAATAATTTATCATTCGGAACAGTAATGAGAGAGTCAACATGTTGTGTCAGTTCAGCAATCCCCTGCTCGGCCACTTTCTCACGGCGTTCAAAACGGAAGGGTTTAGAGACCACACCCACCGTCAAGATACCCATTTCACGCGCGGCTTGTGCCACCACCGGTGCAGCACCCGTTCCCGTACCGCCACCCATGCCCGCGGTAATAAAGACCATATCTGCCCCGCGAATGGACTCTTTAACCTGCTCAATATTCTGCTGTGCCGCTTCCCCTCCTTTTGAAGGATCTGCACCTGCACCCAAACCGCTCTCACCCAATTGGATTTTGACATCGGCCGATGAACGCGTCAATGCTTGGGCATCCGTATTGGCTACAATAAAGTCCACTCCTTCCACGGCTGAACGCACCATGTAATCCACGGCATTTCCACCGCCACCACCTAGGCCGACGACTTTAATGATTGGCATCCCATCTATCTGGGTTTGGCTGGTCTCTTTTCCTACAAACATGACATTGACTCCCCTCAATGATTACTTAAGTGCTTTGTGCACTTTGTACGGTCTAACTTATAACTTCTCCGCAACACGCAATACAGCACTGCGTGCTCTCGGATTCTGTTCCTGTTCCATCTTAGATGGAAAAATCGGTTTCCCCACTCGTTTCAGTACAGGCTCAATGCCGCCCATCGGGACTGGGGATTCTGGAAACAAGTCAATAAATTGAGACTTGTCTCGCATAAACTGTTTCACAATGCGGTCTTCTAATGAATGAAAGCTAATCACAGATAATCTTCCACCGGGTGCTAACACCTTTACCGCCCCTTCCAATACTTGATGCAGCGCATCCAACTCACCATTCACCGCAATACGAATCGCTTGAAAGGTGCGCGTGGCTGGGTGTTTGTTTTTTTCGGTCTTTGGCGAAATTTGCTTGACCAGCTCCGCCAACTCTAAAGTGGTATGCAACTTATCTTCAGCAATCGCCTCTTTAATCACTCTTGCAATGCGCCCCGCATACCGCTCTTCACCATACTGGCTCAACACTTTCTTTAAGTCGGCCTCCGACACCTGTTGCAACCACGCTTTTGCACTTAACCCCGATTCTGGGTTCATCCGCATATCCAGTGGACCTTCTCGCATAAAACTAAAGCCACGACTCGCATCATCTAGCTGGGGGGAGGAAACGCCTAGATCTAACAGCACACCATTCACTTTCCCCACCCAATCTCGCATTTCGCAATAGGCTTCAATATCGGCAAAGCTACCTGCCTGAATTTCAAAACGAGGGTCTTTAAAATGGGTTTTCGCATAAGCAATGGCGGTTGGATCTTGGTCAATTCCCATCAACCGACCCTTTTCACCCAAAGCTTGCAGAATCAATCGACTATGACCTCCTCGACCAAAAGTGCCATCTATATAGCATCCATCTGGTTGAATATTCAGAGCATCGACTGATTCTTTCAATAGCACTGAGTCATGCGAAAAATCTGTCATCGATTAAATACTCAAGCTCGCCAAGGCTTCGGAAGGTTGTGTCGTCGCCGCTTCATCCAACATTTCTGGACGGCTCGTATCCCACTCTTCTTGAGACCATAATTCAAATTTATTCCCCTGCCCCAATAAGACCGCTGCTTTCTCCAACTTGGCGTGTTCTCGCAACATAGGTGGAATCAAAACGCGTCCTTGGACATCCATCTCAACTTCGGTTGCGTGACCTAATAACAAACGCTGATAATTACGCGTTTGAGGGTCGGTATTGGGAAGTGACATTAACTTTCGCTCAATCACCTCCCACTCATCCAAGGTGTAGACCAATAGGCAAGGGCTATGTAGATCAATGGTGATGACTAACTGCTTTTCACTCGCTTCTGCAATCGACTCACGATACCGCTTGGGGATCGCAATGCGCCCCTTCGTATCCATATTGATTGCATTGATGCCTCGAAAAAACAGCATTTAATTTCCACTTTTCACCACTTTTCACCACTGGGCACCACTATATGTATTTTTTTGGGCACTGTCAACCGCCACACAACGAGAAGCCTTGAAAAGACAACAACTTATATCAACAACATAAAACAACAAACACAAATACCATTCTCTTTATAATTCAACACTTTATAAACAAATAAAAACAATTTACTTTACATAAACACAATAATTTCATAGATAGAATAAGCTTATATTCAATCCTTGCCATACTAGATGTAGTATTTAAAAAACATAAATTTCATAAATGTAGTGTTTTAAGAAAAATGAGACAAAGTGAGGAATTTTTTTGAAAATTTTTGCAAAAAAAACCTCTGCTGATTTCTCAAGCAGAGGTTTTTTACTCATCAAGTGGGTCTATAAGCCGGGTTCTGTCCCTTTTCAGGGTGACAATCATTCATCTACGACTTGCATCACTACAAGCCTCTAGCAACCTACCCGAAAACAAGGAGCGAGCCACACCTTGCGCCCGAAGGCGCGTGTTTTCCTATTTGGTCTTGCACCAGATGGGGTTTACCTTGCCACAGACGGTTACCCGCTGCGCGGTGCGCTCTTACCGCACCATTTCACCCTTACCTGTGATGGTCAAAACCATCCATCGGCGGTTTACTTTCTGCTGCACTTTCCGTCGGCTCACGCCGCCCAGCCGTTAGCTGGCATCTTGCTCTGTGGTGCCCGGACTTTCCTCGTGCTGTCACAAAAACACCACGCGATTGTCCAACCCACTTAATGAAGAGACGAGATTATGAATCACAAGCCCGCATCTGTCAATCAAGTAAGGGCTTTTTCTTTCATTTCAAGTACCTGTGAATAAATGGCATTCTTTTTCATCCCCAGATACTGCGCCACAATTTCTGAAATCTGTTTAACCGGCAAACCTTGTGCCAATAAGACCTGAATCAATGCCTCTCCCTCTTTAGGCGACATTTCAACACGATCTTCTGCTCCCTGAAGCATTAAAACAAACTCCCCTCTCACTTTATCTGGGTGCTGCTGAAAGTAGTCCAATACCTCTGCCGTTGTTGCCGTCAAAAATTGCTCGTATTGCTTTGTCAGCTCTCGTGCCACACTCATCGGGCGATCTTCACCAAAGGTGGTAACAAAGGCTTTTAAACTCTCTATCAAACGGTGAGGACTTTCATAAAACACCATGGTTCTCGGCTCTTCCAATAAAGCTTGCAAAGTCTCCAAACGCTTTTTCTGCTTTGCGGGTAAAAACCCCTCAAAAGTGAATCGATCCGTTGGCAAACCTGCAGCCGACAGTGCGGTGATAATGGCTGAAGGACCAGGAATAGGCGTCACCTCCACCTGATGCGCTCGCAATAACTGCACCAGATGATAACCCGGATCACTGATCAGCGGCGTGCCCGCATCAGAAATCAAAGCCCCTTGCTCCCCAGTCTCTAGTCTTGCCAGCAATTCATCACGCTTTTGGCGTTCATTGTGATCATGCAGGGCAATCAGTGGCTTTTTAATGCCCAGATGCTGCAGGAGCCGCTGCGAATGTCGCGTATCTTCAGCGGCAATCCAGTCGACCTTCTCTAAAGTCTGAATTGCCCTTTGAGAAATATCCTGTAGATTACCAATCGGCGTCGCTACAATATAAAGTCGTCCTGTCTCTTTTTCGACCGCTCTTTCCACTGTAATTCCTTTATAATGAGAGCCTTAAAATGCTATAAAGAGAGCTTTGCACGAGATGACTACACGGATAAAAAAGGCAAAAATCCCCAGACTCTTCATTGAAAAACTTGGCAATAGCGGTCATAGCTGGCTATTCCCTGTGTTTTCCACCTCAATTCAAACCATTTTATCTCTTTTTTCTCACGCGCCCCAATCGGGTAAAGCGCTCTTAAAGATGATACCAAGCATGCATAAGCTTATCCACACTATGACTCGGTCTGCCATTTTAACCCTTACCAATGCCATGGTGGTCTCATTTTTTATCGGTTTAACAGGGTGTAGTTCAATCCCACAACCCAAGCCTGCCTCATCACCCACTTCATCGCCTTCCAAGACGCAACTTAACACTGAGACAATCAAATACTCCACCTCTCCCCAAGCGCTTGAGCAGTCTGCCCGCCAAGCCCTAGCAAATGGTGATTTTTATCAATATATCACGCTAGGCCAACAGCTCTTAAACCAAGTTTCAGACCCTAATCAACAAGCCTCTATTGAATATCAACTCTGGCAAACACTCCAACATATTCCAACTGAAACGCTAACAGAATGGCAGATATCAGCAGAAGAGCACCCTGATGCGGTTTCTGACATCCAACCTTGGTTAAACTTCATCACCGCTTGGCACAAGCACCAGGGCATACTACGCTGGTCTGCCCTAAAAAATGAGATTGCGTTGACCGATACACCAGCGCTTTATCAACCTTTACAGGCGCTAACCAAACAGCAGGTTTATACCAGCCCCCTTCATCAAATTGCCGTGCTCTTGCCGCTCTCCGGCAAATATCGACTGATCAGTCTCCAAATTCGCAATGGCATCATCAAAAATATGCTATCCCACTACCCCGATTTAACTTTAAAATTTTACGACACGGCCGACAGTAGCGACCCTCATGCACTCATCTCACAAGCCAAATCGGAAGGGGCAGACTGGGTGATTGGGCCACTTCTGAAAAACCACCTTCAAGCACTGACAAATAACCCACCGAGTCAATTAACTGCGCTCAACCAAATAGACACCGCCCAACCTTTTCTCCAGTTCAGCCTCAAAACCCCTTCTGAGGCTATTCAAATTGAAAACAAGCTCTGCCAAGCCCAATATCGTCATATAGGTGTACTCGCCAGTCAAGCAGGAGGAGACCTCGAATTGGGGCAACAGCTTACCTATTTTTGGCGTCAAATCCCGCTTCATCATACCGCCTTTAACAGCTACCCAACCCATCGACCCAATCTTCGAAAAGCCCTTGGCGGATTGATCAATGAAACCCAATCCCAAAGCCGCATGGCGAATTTAAAATGGCTATTGCAAGAAAAGCTGGCCTTTATCCCACGAACACGCAAAGACCTCCAAGCAATCGTTCTCGTCGGGAATCGCAAACGAGTCGCCGTATTTAAGCCACAATTTAAATTCTTTAACCTGCAACTTCCCATCTATGGCAGCTCCAAACTCACCCCTAAACAACTCACCCATGCCAAACCGATTAAAGACCTAAGCCAAGTCACCTTCCCTACCTTCCCTGCTGCACTCAAAACCTCTCAGGCACAAAACACGCTGGAAGCTTTTGGTTGGGATAGCTTAACGCTCACCTTAAAACAGCACCTCCTAGCACCTAGTCTCTGTTTAAATGAAGGGCTGACAGGGAAATTACAGATTGATCGCGACCATTTTGTTGACCGTCAATTGATCTGGGCAAAATATAATCGAAAAGGCCAAGCGGAACCGATCGACCCATTAGATTTAAAAACGGATTAAGGTTTCAACCTCTCATGGGATGGTGGCAAAAACGGCAAGGGCACCAAGCCGAAAAAAGTGTTGCCCAATGGTTAACTCAGCAAGGCATTAAAGTGATTGCTCAAAACTTTCACTGTAAGGGAGGCGAGCTGGATCTTGTAGCGCTCGACACTGCGCAAACGCTCCTGTTTATTGAAGTGAAGCATAGCCAAAACTTACGCCATGGCAATCCCATAGAGCGCATCACCCCTCAAAAACAGCAACGCCTGATTCGCTGTGCTCAATATTTTCTGCTCAAACACCCCAACTACCACAACCACCCAATGCGCTTCGATGCCATCACACAGGTGGGCTCCGAAACGCCACAATGGCTGAAAAACGCTTTTCAAGCCTTTTAAGAAAGTACTACCGAACCCTTCTTATTTTTGCTCAGCCTCTAATATGACAGGCAAGGTTTTGAGGACTGAATCGGGGTTCAGGCTAATCGCATCAATCCCCTCTTCTACCAAGAAGCGTGCAAACTCGGGAAAATCAGATGGCGCCTGCCCGCATAAACTAATATGTTTTTGCTGCGCTTTAGCTCCCTGAATCGCCATGGAGACCATTTTCATTACACCTGGATCTCGTTCATCATAGTCCTGCGCAACTTTTTCCGAATCACGATCCACACCCAAAGTGAGCTGGGTCAAATCATTGGTACCAATGGAGAAGCCATCAAAATGCGCACTGAATGCCTCCATCTGAATAACATTATTCGGGATTTCACACATCATATAGACCTGTAATCCCTTTTGACCTCGTTGCAATCCAAATTTTTTCATCACCGCAATCACCGCTTCAGCTTCAGGCACTCGACGGCAAAATGGAATCATCAGAATCACATTCTCTAATCCCATCACCTCTCGCACGCGCTTCATGGCGGCACACTCCAGTTCAAATGCAGGTTGGTAATCAGGGTCAATATAACGCGCCGCACCTCGGAAACCTAACATCGGATTATCCTCTTTTGGCTCAAATGCCTTTCCTCCAATTAAGGACGCATACTCATTCGATTTAAAGTCAGACATTCTTACAACTACCGGCTTGGGGTAGAAAGCCGCCGCAATCGTACCAATGCCTTCAGATAGTTTTTCAATGAAAAAATCTCTTCCCGTCGGATAATGTTTGGTCAATGCCTCAACTTTATTACGCGCTTTGTCACTCAACAGTTCTGGCTGCAAAAACGCCTTTGGGTGTACCTTGATGCTTTCGTTAATAATGAACTCCATCCGTGCTAACCCCACGCCATCATTTGGGATGAAGCTAAACTGGAATGCGGTTTCGGGATTACCCACATTCATCATTACTTCAGTTTTAGGCTTAGGCAGAGATGAAAGATCGGTCTCCACAGTGTGGAACTTAATCTCTCCTTCATAGACAAAGCCCTCATCTCCCTCGCTACAAGAAACCCCCACAGCTTTACCCGTTTCGATTGTTTCGGTCGCATCGCCACAACCCACCACCGCGGGGATCCCTAATTCACGCGCCACAATCGCAGCATGACAGGTGCGCCCGCCACGATTGGTCACAATCGCCGCCGCTTTTTTCATCACCGGTTCCCAATCAGGGGTTGTGGTATCGGCCACCAAGACCTCACCTTCCTTGAAGGTGTCCAAAAACTCTACCGACTCAATCACATGCGCCACGCCATTGGCGACTTTACCCCCCACTGCTCGCCCTTTTGCCAACACCGTATCGGGTTTTTCATCGATAACGATTTGCTCAAGCACCGTACCTTTTTTCTGCGACGCAACTGTCTCGGGACGCGCCTGTACCACATACAGCTGCCCCGTCACCCCATCTTTTGCCCACTCCATATCCATTGGGCGTTCATGCCCTGCTTTTTGCGAATAATGTGCTTCAATGGTCATTGCATAACTCGCTAATGTCAGCACCTCTTCATCACTGATACAGAAGCGTTCACGGTCGGCTTGTGGCGTTGGAATATTGCGAACGGGCTCACGCATCCCACTTTCAGCCAGCACCATTTTGATTTTTTTCGACCCCAAGTGGCGTTTCAAAACCGCACGGAACCCTTTTTGATAGGTCGGTTTATGCACATAGAATTCATCCGGATCCACCGCGCCCTGTACTACATTCTCACCCAGCCCATAGGCGGCAGTAATAAATACGGTATCCCGAAAACCGGTTTCGGTATCTAAAGAAAACATCACTCCCGACGAGGCAAGATCTGAACGAACCATCAACTGCACACCCACCGACAGGGCGACCTTGAAATGGTCAAAACCTTGGTCGATGCGGTAGTGAATGGCACGATCGGTAAAGAGACTGGCAAAACAGCGTTTACACGCATCCAAATAGGCGGCATCACCTTTGATATTCAAATAAGTATCTTGCTGGCCTGCAAAACTGGCATTTGGCAGATCCTCTGCCGTCGCTGAACTGCGTACCGCTACTGAAATATGCTCACCATATTCTTGTTGTAACTGGTGATAAGCTGCGAGCATTTCCGTTTGCAACGCCTCTGGCAGGCGAGCGTTATAGATTAGATCCCGAGCTTTCTGTCCCCGCTCTTTTAAAGCCACCACATCTTTGGGGTCTAAATCATCCAATAACGCATGCAACGCATCCCAAAGCTGATTTTCGGTTACCAAAGTTCGGTAAGCCTCTGCGGTGATCGCAAACCCATCTGGCACCGGTACTCCCTTAGGCGTCAATTCCTGAATCATCTCTCCTAAAGAAGCATTCTTTCCTCCCACCAGCGGGACATCTTCAATCCGAATTTCTTTAAAGAACTTAACAAACTGAAACTCTGACATCGCAAAACCTCCTACTTGTAGCTTACATAACAGATACAAAATACACTTATTTTCCCAATTCTCCTCATAGTTTAGGTAAAATTACCGCAACCACTTACTCATCAATTAGGTCATCCATGGCAACCCCCACAAAAGCAACTCAAATTCATACAGCCAAACAACTTCTTAAACAACAAGCATTGCCTAAATTTCCTTCTGCAGTTTTTGAACTCAACCAACTCTTACAACATCATGCACTCCCTGATCACCGAGATATTGAAGAAATCCTAAATAAAGATCTAGGGCTAACCGCTGAAATCATTCAAACAGCCAGCCTATCAAAATTTTCTGGACTATTTACAACACCTATTCGAACTATCCATGAGGCACTTGATGCTTTAGGCATTATCCATCTGCAAGAAATGGTCGTTTCCACGGCACTCAACAGCCTGATTCAAAACATGGCACAAACTGAAATTCAAGAACATGCACAAGATACCGCCAACTTCTGCTTTCAAATTGCCAAACAAACCAAGATATTCTCTCCAAGCGGCGCTTATCTTTTAGGATTATTACACAATATCGGCGCTATGGTGATGGCCAACCTAGATCACCAATACGAACCCCTCTTTTTTGAAAGCTTAGAACAGCCCTATAGTAGTCAACAGAAAGAATTGGAACGCTACGGTACAACGCATAGTATTTTGGGTGCCGTTCTGATTAACCGCTGGCAACTTCCTTCAATATATGCTCATACAACCTTTATTCATCATACGCCAAGACTTGAATCAATTGAAGACGAAACGCAACAAAAAATGGTTGCCTTAATACAAATGGCTAATTTTTTGGTATCGGAACTACACTTTGCCCCTCACCTCTCTCAAGAGATTCACCAGCAACACCATATGGCTCAAACCATTTTGAAATTAAACGATGAACAACTAAAAACCATACGCACACAATTCTTCTTAAAATAGTGGGCGCTTCCTGATAAACTATTTCAGCTTTCTATTATGCGGAGGCCAAATCAATGAACACCCTAAACAAAAAGTTTCTATTTTTAATGCTCTTCCTTACTTTTACTCTCCTAAATTTGAGTGGTTGCAGCACCCCCAAATCCATTAAAAAAGCAATGGAACACTCAAGCTATGACCGCCAACAACAAGCCGCACAGCAAGCTGATCGTCAACTTGATCGTGAAACAGCCAAGCTCAAATAGTTACCTTATATGACCACTTTTGCCCAAATTCCTATGCAGTCCGTCGGACCTTTCAAACTGATTGGCGATGTTGAAACGGATGATTTAATGGTACCCATGGCGACCTATGAAACGCCACTTTGGCCTTCCGTTGCTCGTGGAGCCAGAGTCACACACCATGCGGGGGGGATTCGTGTGACGGTGATGGATGATCGTATGACACGCTCCGTTCTGCTCGAAGCGCCCAATGCACAAGTTGCTCGTGCAACACTTCAACACCTTCAAGCTCGTCATGCTGACCTGCAAGCGGTCGTGAGCCAAAGCAGCCGTTTCGCCCAACTGCTTGCGATTAACCCCCAAGTGGTCGGCAATTTGATTTACCTGCGCTTTGAGTTTCAAACAGGCGATGCCTCAGGCCACAATATGGTTACCCATGCGGCTGATCGCCTCATTCCTTGGCTGTTAGCCCAGTATCCTGAATTAAATTATGTCTCTATCTCAGGCAATTACTGCACCGATAAAAAGGTCTCGGCCGTCAATGGCATCTTGGGTCGAGGGAAAAATGTGGTGTGTGAAACCACCCTTCCCCGTAAGCTCTGCCAACGCTTCCTTAAAACCACCCCCGAAGCCCTCACCGACCTGCATATTAAAAAAGATCTGATTGGCAGTATTGTGTCTGGAGGACTCCGAACCGCTAATGCCCATGTCGCCAATATGCTACTGGGCTTCTACCTCGCCACAGGACAAGATGCCGCCAATATTGTTGAAGGCTCACAAGCCATTAACCATGTAGAAGTCACCCCTGAAGGCGACCTCTACTTCTCCACGACACTCCCCAACCTCATTGTGGGAACGGTGGGGAATGGTAAAGGACTAGACTTTGTCCAAACCAACCTACAACAACTCGGTTGTACCGATCACGAAGCTCAACCTGGCGACAATGCCCGCCGTCTCGCCTGTATTGCAGGAGCCTCTGCACTATGTGGTGAACTGTCCCTGCTCGCTGCGCAAACCAATCCAGGTGAACTGATGGCTGCCCATATCAAGCTCGAAAGACAAGCCTCATCATGAGCGTGATTACCCAACGCAAACAGGATCATATTCAAGCCTTGACGCAAGACCCCGCCATTGAGCGAGGACAAGCGGGCTTTGATGCCATTCGCCTAACCCATCGAGCCTTGCCAGAACTGAATTATCATGAGGTGGACACCCGTACCACCTTCCTCAATAAACCCTTAAGCTTTCCTTTTTTAATCTCTTCCATGACTGGTGGCGGAGCCGATAATCTGCACACAATCAACCAACACCTTGCCGAAGCAGCCGAGGCGTGCCAAGTTGCCATGGCGGTGGGTTCACAACGCAGTATGATTGAAGACCCCAAGGCGGAAAAAAGTTTTCAGCTTCGTCAATTCGCCCCCACCACCCCACTGATTGCTAACCTCGGTGCGGTACAGCTCAATGAAGGGTATGGCATTGAGCAAGCACGCCGTGCAATTGATGTACTGGAAGCGGACGCCCTCTACCTGCACCTCAACCCCCTGCAAGAAGTGATTCAACCCGAAGGGGACACCAACTTTGCCAACCTGCTCCCCAAAATTGAAAAATTAGTCTCAAAATCCCCAGTCCCGATTATTTTGAAAGAAGTGGGTTGCGGTCTTTCTGCACAAGATATTCAACGAGGAATCGATATTGGTATTAAGTGGTTTGATGTCGCTGGTCGAGGCGGCACCTCTTGGAGCCGTATAGAGTCCCATCGCAGTGGTAATGGCTTAGGGGAACTGTTTCAAGACTGGGGACTGACCACACCTGAAAGCTTGCGACAAGCCCATCCTTTTCATGAGCAAGCCCAATTTATCGCCAGTGGAGGAATACGAAATGGCATCGACATGGTGAAATCTGTTATAATGGGCGGCTCAGTTTGTGGTGTGGCGGCACCTCTCCTTGCGCCCGCTCAGGAAAGTACCCAAACGGTGATGGACACCATTGAGCATTTTAAAGCCGCTTACCAAACTGCCCAGTTTTTACTGGGTGCTACGAACTTTGAAGCCCTTTTTTTAAATTCAGATCTCATCTTAACGGCATCATAGCCCGATGAGTCTGCTTAGGATAGATGCACCCGTATGACAAATGTTGGCATTGACCTCATTCACTTTGCAACCTCCGATTACTTCCTCGGACTGGACACCTTTGCCCAAGAAAAAGGCATTGATTACAACAAATACAAAGTGGGCATTGGTCAAGAAAAAATGTCGATTGCGCCACCTGATGAAGACATTGTCACCCTTGCAGCTAAAGCAGCCGATCCGATTTTAAAGCAGGTCGATAAAAATCAAATTACTGCTGTGCTCTTTGCCACAGAATCAGGGATTGACCAATCTAAATCAGCGGGAGCTTTTTTGCATGGCTTACTTGAACTGCCTAATCGTTGCCGTGTGGTAGAGTTCAAACACGCCTGTTATGCGGGGGCGGCAGCCCTGCAAATTGCCAAAACCATGGTGCAAGCCAACCCTAAAGAGCAGGTTTTGGTCATCGCTTCTGATATTGCGAAATATGATATTGATTCCTCAGGTGAAGCCACCCAAGGTTGTGGTGCTGTGGCGATGTTAATCAAATCCAATCCTCGCTTACTAGAACTGGAATCTGGCTCTGGATACTATACAGATGATGTGATGGACTTCTGGCGACCCAACTATCGCAGTACGGCTCTGGTGGATGGTAAATACTCCACCAAGGTTTACCTCAATAGTCTTAAACACGCTTGGCAACACTACACTGAAGAGACAGGCAAAAGCTTTAACGACATTGACTACTTCTGCTACCACATTCCCTTTACCAAAATGGCCGAAAAAGCCCATAAAACCTTGGTCAAACAAGCAGGAGTACAACTGTCAGACTCTGAATTTGAACAACAAACCTTGCCTGGACAGCTCTATAATCGAGTGGTTGGAAATAGTTACAGTGCCTCCGTCTTTATTGGCTTCTGCTCGCTACTCGATCACGCACCTGAAGCCTTGGACAATAAACGCATTGGCTTTTTTAGTTACGGTTCTGGATGCGTGGCCGAATTTTTTACAGGTAAAATTCAATCTGGCTATCAACAAGTATTGATGACCTCTAGTCATCAAAAACAGATTGAACAACGCCAACCTTTGAGCTATGAGCAGTACTTAGCCTTCCATCAACAGATGAATGGCGGTGAAGAGAATATTGAATACCCTCAATACAATAAAGGTCCTTATCGACTCAAAGGGATTCAAAACCATATTCGGCAATATCAGCGGTTCACCGAAGAGTAACTCAGTATGCAGACAGTTCACTGCCAAGCCCCTGGAAAATTACTTTTAACAGGTGAGCATGCAGTCCTTAACGGTATTCCCGCTTTAAGCTTAGCGCTCAATTGCCAAACACACGCCCAGCTATCTCATTCACCCAATCAACCTGATGCCATTGAAATTGATTTAATTGATTATCAGCAACAACATCTCTACCCCTTCCCACTCTGGGAAAGTCTAGCACTGGAGTGTGAAGCCCGTTACCAAAACTACCTCAACCATCACCTCGCCATTCATACCGTACTGCAAAGCCCCGCTGATCTCATCTTGGTCACCTTCCTCCACTTCCACCAACTACATCCGCTTAAAAAAGGGCTTTGGCACCTTAAATTGCACTCAGAGATTTGGCAGGGTCGGGGTCTAGGTAGCTCAGCCAGTGTCATTATCAGTCTGCTATCCGCCTTGAATCACGCTCACCACCATCCCTTATCCCTACTACAACTGAAAGACCTAGCGCAAACCATTGAGAACCGCCAACACGGTCAATCCAGCGGGGTCGATACCCATACCGTCCTACTGGGCGGACTCATTCAATACCAACTGACCGACACAAACCACGCCCAGATTGACACCCTGCCTCAACGCCCCTTTAAAGGCTACCTCATTGACAGTGGCAAACCCGACAGCACCACAGGCGAATGCGTCACTCAAGTTCAACAGCAGTTTCCCAAAGAGCATCCCATCTGGCAACAATTTGCAGCCGTTTCACAACAGATTCGTCATGCTTGGCGACTGCAAGAGGGGCAAACCATCAAACAAGCCATTCGCCGAAATCAAACACTCTTAGAGGAAATTGGTGTCGTCCCAACCCAAGTACAGCAATTTATACAGCAGCTTCACCAAGAAACAAAAACCGCTGCCAAAATTTGCGGGGCGGGCAGTATCAAAGGGGATAAGGCTGGGGTGATTCTCTGCCTCAGTCCTCAACCGCCTGAAGCCCTTTGCCAAACCTACGGCTACCGTTGGCAACCGATTCATATTTCACAAAACGGCGTACAATGCCACACAGACACATGACCCCTTTTATTAGCAAAGCCCCCGCCAACCTCATGCTGATGGGTGAACACGCCGTCGTGTATGGACACCCTGCAATTGCCTGTGCCATAGACCAATGGATAAGCATTGCATGGCAACCCACCACACCCAACCAACTCATTATCGATTCCAAATTAGGCCACCATCAGACGGACTTTCAAACCCTTGCAGATCATCCCAAACTACGATTTATCCTCGAAGCCTTTCAAGCCTTCCAACCTCAACTCCAAAGGCTCCCCTTTGGACTCCACCTCACCGTTCAAAGCGACTTTTCCTCTACCATTGGCTTTGGTAGCTCTGCCGCTGTCTTAGCCGCCACTTTGGGTGGTCTTAATCATCTACTCCAACTTAACCGTACCACCGAACAGCTCTTTCAAATTGGTCTTAACATTATTCATGCCATTCAAAAAAGAGGTTCAGGCACCGATTTAGCCGCCAGCTTAACAGGCGGACTGCTACATTTTCAGCCCGCCACGGCTCAACAGCCTGCCCAACTCATCCCTCTACCTTTTCAGCCCTTCGGCCTAAGTCTTGTGTACTGCGGCTATAAAACCCCCACTGCTGAAGTGTTGTCACAGGTGCAACAACAGTGGCAAATCCAACCTCAGCTCCTTGAGCAGCTCTATCAACTGATGGGCGACACCACCCATACTGCAATCCAAGCCCTGCAACAACAAGATTTAACCTCGTTTTTTAAACTCATCAATACCTATCAAGGCTTAATGGATGCCCTAGGCGTTAATGATGCCACCCTTAGTCAATGGGTCTATCAGCTCCGTACACTCGGCTGTCCTGCCAGTAAAATCTCAGGCAGTGGACTCGGCGACTGTGTCCTTGGACTTTATCTTGACCCCATTGAGTTTACTTGCTCCGCTCCTTATCAAACTTTTCAACCTCAAATCACAAGCAAAGGAATGCATATCTTATGAGTCTGACTGCTCACGCTTTTGTCGATGCATTTTTACCCCATAAAACGCCAGCCAATCAGCTTGGACATGGACAAGCCCCCGTCAATATCGCCTTAAGCAAATACTGGGGTAAACGCCACCTCGAACTCAACCTCCCGACCAATAGCAGCCTCTCCATTAGCCTGCCTGATTTAGGTACCCAGACCCAATTAAGCATACAATCTGAATTAACCGCTGACCAAGTCATCCTCAACCACACCCCACTCACCACTGACCACCCGTTTGCTCAAAGAGTGAGTCAGTTTTTAAATCTTTTTCGTCCTTCACCCGATACCTACTTTCAAGTGGATACCCAAAACAGCGTCCCCACAGGGGCAGGACTCGCCTCCTCCGCCTCAGGATACGCAGCCCTTGTCTTAGCACTGGAAGAGCTTTTTCAATGGCAATTAACCAAGCCTCAACTCTCTATTCTTGCTCGTATGGGCAGCGGTTCCGCCAGTCGCTCGCTGTTTCAGGGATTTGCCATTTGGCATAAAGGGGAAAAAGCCGACGGCAGCGACAGCTTTGCCGAACCGATTGATCAACAATGGCCTGATTTATGTATCGGATTAGTTAAAGTGGATATTTCAGAAAAAGCGGTCGGTTCCACCGCAGGAATGCAGAGAACCGTAGAGACTTGCGACCTCTATCAAGCTTGGCCACAACAGGCTGAACGAAATGTGAAGACCATTCAACAGGCCATAGAGAAAAAAGACTTCACCCAGCTGGGAGAAACCGCTGAACATAATGCTTTAAGTATGCACGCCACCATGATCGCCACTTGGCCGCCCATCGTCTATTGGCAACCTGCCTCTCTCGCTGCCATGCAAACCGTTTGGCAATTACGACAAGCAGGTGTGGAAGTCTACTTCACCATGGACGCAGGGCCCAATCTCAAACTGCTATTTGAATCTCAGAATCAAGACAAGGTGCTAGAGGCTTTTCCAGACTGCCAAGTAATTCGACCCTTTTAAAGCCTGAACTACCTGTACTACGCTTCCAAAGAGAACGGCACAATCTTTTGTTTTGTCTGCGAGAAAGCAGTAGAAGCCGTTAGCGAAATAGGCGGTTAAGCAAGCCAATGTTTGAGCGAAGCGAGTTTTGGCTTGCCTGCCTATGAGCTTTACGGATTCACTGCTTGAAGCAATCAAAACAAAAGGTTGTGCCGTTCTCTCTAAGAATAAGAGAGTAAAACCCTACTTCACAACCGATAAATGGCCTCGTTTTTTTGGCTTTTTATCAGAGGGTTTAGATGGCTTTGCTTCTTTCTCCGAAGAATCAGATGCCACCACGCCTAACTTTGGCTTTTTAGGCTCCTCAGTCGCAGTTTCCAATTCATCAGGGTGTGGCTCTGGTGGGAAAGGCATGCCTTGACCATTTTCTCGGGCAAAAATGGCCAGCACTGCCTCAGGCGGAAAGCCTAAGTTCTGCTCAATGCCTGCAAATCGAGCTCGACAGGAGATCCAATCATTCTCAATTTGCAGACCAATGACCGCTGATGGG
>JALUXI010000048.1 GCA_027019045.1 Piscirickettsiaceae bacterium
GGCAGGGCATTGAGGGCTTGCCCTAACTGAAGCAGGTCTCTTGGGCGAGCGGATTGCAAGGCAATACGGCTAAGGATGCGTTGCAAGTCGCCAATCGGTTTGAGTTGTGTTTGTACGGTGTCATAGTGCTGATGATGGAGCAGTTGGGCAATCGCCTCTTGGCGTTGTTGCAGAGTGGGTAGGTGTCGCAAAGGCTGATTGAGCCAACGACGCAGCAGTCGTGACCCCATTGCTGTTTGGCAGTGGTCGAGAATGGCAAATAGGGTGTGGGCTTGCCCGCCTTGTAAATTGGTGTCAATTTCTAGATTACGGCGACTGATTGCATCTAGCACCAAGGCATCGGTGGCTTGGTAGCTATGCAGGCTGCTAATGTGGCTGAGTGGATGCTGCAACATCGCATTGGCATAGTGTAGAATTGCACCAGCGGCCGCTTGTATGGCAGGTGCGTGTTCGCAGCCAAAAGCGGTGAGGTCTTGGGTTTGGAAATGTTGAATCAGTCGTTGTCTGGCGGCTTGAGGCTCAAAATGCCAAGCGGGATAGAGGGTGGTGCCAGGGCGATTAAGTAGGGCATCAGGGAGTTGTTTAAGCAAAGCTTCCTCATCAGGCAGCAGCAGCTCGGCAGGTTTAAGGCGTTCAATTTCAGCTTGCAGTTGTTGTGCATCTTCTAGCTCGGTCGCTTCAAAACGACCGCTAGAGACTTCTAAGCTCGCCAAGCCGAATTTGCCTTTCATGGGGGCGACAGTGACCAAGAGATTCTCTTGCCGCTCTTCAAGAAGGGCATCTTCTACCAGCGTGCCAGGGGTGATAATGCGAACCACTTTGCGTTCCACTGGCCCTTTACTGGTGGCAGGGTCGCCAACCTGTTCACAGATGGCAACGGACTCACCGAGCTTAACTAATTTAGCTAAATAGCCTTCTGCTGAGTGATGCGGAATGCCCGCCATGGGAATCGGTTGTCCCGCCGACTTGCCTCTTGCAGTGAGGGTAATGTCCAGCAACTCTGCCGCTTTCACGGCATCATCATAAAACAGCTCATAAAAATCCCCCATGCGGTAAAACAGTAGCTGGTCAGGATGCGCCGCCTTGACCTTAAGATATTGTTGCATCATGGGGGTGTGTTGAGGTGTTTTTTTTGACATCGGTTTGGCTGATTTTGTTAAAAGTGGTGTTATGCTAAAGCATCTCATTAAAAATGCAAGGAGTGTGAGCCATGTCAACATTTGAAAAACAGCTGATGGAAGTGCTGGTGCCATTGACGGCACAGTTAGCCTTAAAAGGTGTGCAGGTGGTGACGGCTGAATCCTGTACAGGTGGAATGGTGGCAGAGGCATTGACCCAATTGCCAGGCAGTTCGGCTTGGTTTGACCGAGGGTTTGTGACCTATACGAATGCGTCTAAACAGGCGATGTTGGGGGTAAAACCTGAAGTGTTTATCACCGATGGAGCAGTTAGCCAAGCATGTGTCGAGCAAATGGCTTTGGGTGCCTTGCGTCATAGCCAATCCCAGCTCAGCGTCGCCATCAGCGGCATCGCAGGCCCAACAGGCGGTACCGATTTAAAACCTGTCGGTACTGTTTGGATTGCTTGGGCAGTGCAGTTGGATGCGCAATCAAAAGTCTGGAGCGAGTCATTTCTTTTTTCGGGGAATCGTACTCAGGTGAGAGAGCAAGCCTGTTTGAAGGCTTTAAAGGGATTTAGTCAGCATTTCCTTAAGTAAATAGTTGGGCGTGAGTTCCTAAACGAAGTAGGGTAATTTCTTTATTTTGAATAAGGTAAATGACCAATAGATCACCACCTAGATGGAATTCTCTACAATCCGAAAAGTTTCCTACCAAGGCATGATCCTTAGATTCAGCGGGAAGGGTTTGCCCCTTTTTGAGAGCATTGAGGTAGGTGATCAGTTTGTCAAATTGCCCATCAGTCAATCGGTTTTTTTTAAAATCTTTGACAAACTGTTTGTGTCTTTTGATTTGCATACTACTGTTTAAGTTGCTCTAATTCATCAAGAGAAAGCTCGTCCACATGAGTCCCTGCTCTGGCTTCTTGAATTGCTTGTTGAGTCTCTTCATTGGGTATCTTTAGTTCAAAGGGAATGCCTTTGTGAAGTGAGACTTGGTATAAGAACATATTAAAAGCATCGCCCATTGAGATACCGAGCTGCTTAAAAATTTTTCTGGCCTCTTCTTTTGCTTTTTTGTCCAGTTTTACGCTGGTGGTCTCTTTGATACTGGCGGTGGTCATTTGAAAGCTCCCTTATAATACTTTCGTATTATTTTATCATTTCATTTAGTCATTATAGAAGAATTTTGTCGCTTAGAGGGTGAAGTTTGTTAATGGGTGTGTGATAATATTCTGTTTTCACGAATCGTGTGTTTTTCCGCTTAAGGTTGAGCAAGAGAAGAGGTTATAAGGTCATGGACGAGAATAAGAAGAAGGCGTTGCAAGCGGCGTTAGGGCAGATTGAAAAGCAGTTTGGAAAAGGCTCTATTATGCGTATGGGTGACGCTGGCGCTCAACACGATATTGAAGCGGTTTCGACAGGTTCTTTAGGTCTAGACATTGCCTTGGGGATTGGTGGTTTGCCAAGAGGACGGATTGTTGAGATTTTTGGCCCTGAATCTTCAGGGAAAACTACCTTGACTTTACACGCCATTGCCGAAATGCAAAAATCAGGAGGAACTGCTGCTTTTATCGATGCGGAGCATGCGTTGGATCCTGTTTATGCGGAAAAGCTGGGGGTGGATATTGATAATCTTTTGGTTTCTCAGCCCGATACGGGTGAGCAGGCATTGGAAATTGCTGATGCATTGGTGCGTTCGGGTGCCGTGGACATGGTGGTCATTGATTCGGTGGCGGCGTTAACGCCGAAGGCTGAAATCGAAGGCGAAATGGGCGATTCTCATATGGGCTTGCAGGCTCGCTTAATGTCTCAAGCCTTACGAAAGCTGACTGCCAATATTAAGCGCACCAATACCTTGGTCATCTTTATCAACCAAATTCGAATGAAAATTGGGGTGATGTTCGGCAGCCCTGAAACCACCACTGGCGGAAATGCGTTGAAATTCTATGCATCGGTGCGTTTGGATATTCGTCGTACAGGCCAGATTAAGAAGGGCGATGAGATTTTGGGGAATGAAACCCGTGTGAAGGTGGTGAAAAACAAGGTGGCTCCTCCTTTCAGGCAAGCAAATTTTGAAATTCTCTATGGTCAAGGGATCTCTCGTGAAGGGGAGATTATTGACTTTGGTGTGCAGGAAAAGCTGATCGAAAAAGCGGGTTCTTGGTATGCCTATCAAGGACAGAAAATTGGGCAAGGCAAAGACAATGTCCGTAAGTTCTTGAGAGAAAACCCTGAAATTCGTGAAAAAGTTGAAGCCCAGCTGCGAGAAAAACTGTTGCCGAAAAAGAAAGGCGAAGAGGCACCGAATCAAACAGCAAAGGATTCTCCAGAGCAGGCGGAACTGATTCCAGCAGGCAAAAAAGCAAAATAGGCCGTTAAGTCTTCCATGCAGCCATTTGAACCTTTGTCGCCCATCGCTGGCTTAATTCAGAAAATGCAAAATAAGCTCTTAGCATGGTTGGCAATACGAGAGCATGGGGATTTGGAGTTGCGACAGAAGTTTCTACGCAGCTTTGAACCGCAAATCGCCGCTTTGAACGAGCAGGACTGGGAAAGGGAAAATTGGCAAAATTCGCCGCAAAATATTGATATGGCGGAAAAAGTTTTAAGCTTTGGTGATTGGCGGTGTGCGGAAAGCTGGTGGCAGTGGTTGCTGCAGAAGGCGCAAGCGGAGAATTGGCAGTCGGATGACCGTTATATAGAAAGCTTTGTTCGTCAAGCGATGGAGAAAGGGCAGGGGCCTTATAAAATACGGCATACTTTGCAGCAACGAAGCAGTCGCCAGGATTTAAT
>JALUXI010000049.1 GCA_027019045.1 Piscirickettsiaceae bacterium
TTATAAGGATGTGATTATTAACCTGCTTGATACCCCAGGGCATGAGGATTTTTCTGAAGATACTTATCGAACACTGACGGCTGTGGATTCTGCTTTGATGGTCATTGATGTGGCCAAAGGGGTGGAAGAGCGGACGATTAAGTTGATGGAAGTGTGTCGTCTGCGGGATACGCCAATTCTGACCTTTATAAACAAGCTTGATCGTGAAGGGCGAGATCCTATCGATTTGATGGATGAAGTGGAAGAGGTGCTGAAGATTGATTGTGCACCGATGACCTGGCCAATCGGGATGGGAAAACGCTTTAAAGGGATTTACCATTTGGGGAATGACACTATTCGTCTATTTGAAAAGGCGGATGGTATCCATGCAGCGCAGGGTTTGCTGATTGAAGGCTTAAACAATCCACTCTTGGATGAGGTGTTAGGTGAGCAAGCAGAAGAGTTGCGGGATGAGATTGAATTAGTACGAGGCGCGAGTCATGAATTTGATTTGGAGAGATTCCTAAAGGGAGAGTTGACGCCCGTCTTTTTCGGCTCGGCGGTAAATAACTTCGGCTTGCAGGAATTGCTGGATGGTTTTGCTGATTATGCCCCCGCGCCTGAAGGCCGAGGTGCAAAAGAGCGCTTTGTCTCAGCAGAAGAGCCTGAGTTGACCGGTTTTATTTTTAAAATTCAGGCGAATATGGATCCGCAGCACCGTGACCGTGTGGCATTTATGCGGATTGTGTCGGGCAAGTTTGAGAAGGGGATGAAGCTCAAGCATGTTCGCATCGGCAAAGAGATCCGAGTAGCCAAAGCGATCACCTTCTTGGCGAATAAGCGGGAGCAGGCGGAAGAGGCCTATCCTGGGGATATTATCGGTTTACATAATCACGGCACCATTCAGATTGGCGATACCTTTACCCAAGGTGAGGATTTGAAATTTACAGGGATTCCAAACTTTGCCCCTGAGTTGTTCCGCCGTGCGGTGCTGAAAGATCCGATGAAGATGAAAGCATTGCAAAAAGGACTGAAGCAGCTCTCGGAAGAGGGGGCAACTCAGTTGTTTCGTCCGATTGCGAATAATGATTTGATTTTGGGTGCAGTGGGAATCTTGCAGTTTGAAGTGGTGGCGCAACGCCTTAAGGACGAGTATAAAGTCACAGCACAGTTTGAGCCTGTCAATGTGGCGACGATTCGCTGGGTCTTGGGTGAGCCGTCTGAAATCGATAAGTTCTTGGCGAAGGTGCATGATAATGTGGCTTACGATGCGGCAGATCAGCTAGTCTATATTGCCCCAACAAGGGTAAACCTTCAATTGACTGAGGAACGCTGGCCAAATCTACGGTTTGTTGCGACTCGAGAGCATTAGTCTTGAGTCAATACCCGAAGATGAAAAAGCCACTTTTGATTCATAAAAGTGGCTTTTTTATTTTGTATTTAATCATCCAGCGTTTCAAGGTTGTTTTTGACTTGAAGGGTATTGAATGAATTTTTTGTTGCTTGAGAAGTATGTTGTACTTTGGTGGATTGGTCATGTGTCTTTTCAATGCCTTGAGAGGGGTGCGTAGTTGGGGTAACTTGTTGGGTGGCGAAAAGAGAAAGAAAGAGACCGGTTGTAAAGTTCATCGTGATGTTTCCTTTTTTGTTGACGGGTTCTATTGTAGGTGAGAAAAATAAAGTAGTCAATAAAAATGTCAATTTTTTACATTATTAAAAATGGAAGAAGAAATGGGAATTAAAGAAAAAGTTCAGCAAGAACGAAATTGGTGTTATTGGGATGAGTCGGCTGAAGCGCCTGTTTTGGTATTGAATGTATTGGGTCACCCGAATGCGAAGCAGGATAAAATCACTAAACCGACGGATTCAGGGAAACAGCTCAATATCTTTGTGCAGGCCAAGCCAAGATTGGGTAAGGCAACCGAGTATATGTTACGGTTTTTGGCACCTCAATTTGGGGTGCAGCCTTCAGATATTGAAGTGGTGTTTGGTATGCGAAATGTGAATAAGCAATTGCGTATCCATCAGCCCCAAGAATTCCCTAAGGTGATTGAACGCCATCTTCAAAGTTAAAATAAGGTGGGTGGTTACTCATTGTCCTCGTACATCTGAGCATTCATTAGTCCCTCATCTTCAAGGTGTTGTAACATGGCAATGACCATGCTGGATTGAACGGCCAGTGCCTGCATTAGTTTAATCACTTCTTGTTTAGGTTTGCCTGATAGTGCTGCTTCAAGTAATTTTTTGCCTGCTTTGTGAAAGTCGGCATGGGGAATATCTAAATCCTGAAAGGTCTTAGAGTCTTTAAAAATAGTGGCATCTTTAGAGTGATACCAGCAGCCTAGGCGACATTTAGTGTGATCAAGTTCGGGACATTCTGATGGGTTGTAGCTTTGCACTCCTTCTTTTTGAATTTTTAGTACCAGCTTGATCATTTTTTGACGCCATTCCATATGGTCTTGTTGTGCCAAATGAATCAGTCCCACGGGAAGTCCAGACCATGATTTGTCTTCTGCAAGAAAGGTCATGGCATCTTCTACATTGAGGCCTTTGGCAATATAGAAGCCTTGGACTTCATTGCAGCCTAAACTCATTAAGGTATTATAATTTTCTCTGTCTTCGACCCCTTCAGCAATGACTTTGAGTCCCATTTTGTGTCCTAATCGAATGCTGGAATCAACAATGTCATGGCATTTTGGGGAGTTAGAAATACGGTCAATAAAAGTTTTGTCTAGTTTGAGGGTTGTGAAGGGCCAAGCGCTGAAAGCTTCTAAGGAGGAGTAGCCAGTGCCATAATCGTCCATGGCGATTGAAATGCCCAGTTCTTGTAGCTTAACTAATTTTTCTTTGATGATGTCGTTATGCAGGAGTTCTACCGTTTCTGTAATTTCAATTTCTAATTGGTTAGGTTGGATGATTTGATTGTTGACTGCCGTGATAATGTCATTAAAGAATTCATTATCTTCAAAATCAATAGGAGTCACATTGAATGAGATGGTGAGTTCTGGCTTAACAGATAAAAAGAGCGGTGCATCAGTGAGCAGTTTTTTAAGCATGTGCCGTGAGAGGAGAGAGATAATGCCAGATTTTTCAGCTACTTCGATAAATTGGTTTGGCATGATGAGTGTGTCGCCTTTCTCCCACCGAATCAAAGCCTCAAATCCTGCTATCTTTCCAGTTATCAATGAAATTTTAGGTTGATAGACAAAGAAAAATTCATCATTTTCAATGGCTTTAGCAATGGTTGTCGGGGTGATTCGAATCATAGATAGTGTTCCTGAAGTAGGCTGATAAAAGATAAAGCACTCAGACTTCCATTCTATTTGAGAAGCAACCAAGTGGCAAGTCCTAAGAAAACAAAAAAACCGAGGGTATCGGTTACGGTAGTAAGGAGGAGTCCTGAAGCCAGTGCAGGGTCTATTTTTAAGCGGTGTAGAATGAGCGGAATCAGCGCACCTGCAAGGGCGGCGGCAATGAGGTTGATCATCATCGCGGCAGAGAAAATCCCTGCCAATGAGAGGTCTTGGTACAGATAGGCGACAGCGACACCGGTTAACACCGCCCAAGTTAAGCCATTTAAGAAGCCGACAGCGAGTTCTTTCAATAGGAGGGCTCGGCTGTTGCTTGGGGTAAGTTTACCTGTGGCGATGGCTCGAATGACGATGGTGGCGGTTTGAGTTCCTGCAATACCACCCATGCTGGCGATGATGGGCATCAGCACGGCTAGGGCGACAATTTGCTGAATGGTGCCATCAAATAGGCCAATGACCATAGAGGCTGCGATGGCGGTTAGCAGGTTAATGCCTAGCCAAAAGGTACGGCGTTTGGCGGATTTAACGGGTGGCGCAAAGAGATCTTCATCCTCATCCAAACCGGCACTGGCCATCTGCGCATGTTCTGCTTCTTCACGAATGATGTCGACCACATCATCAACGGTAATACGACCGAGTAAAATGCCATTTTCATCAACGACGGGTGCCGCAATCAAATCGTATTTTTCAAATAGATGTGCCACCTCTTTGGTTGGGGTGAAAGCTTTAATGCTGGGTTGGCTTTTATCGACCAATTGGCTGATGAGCGTGTCTTCGTCATGGGTGAGCAGTTCGGTAATGGGTAGCACACCGACGAAATAACCTTTACGATCTTGAACATAGAGTTCGTGCATATTGTCGGGTAATTTCCCGAGTTTACGCAGATAGCGTAATACCACACCCACGGTGACATCTTCTCGCACTGCCACGAGGTCGGTATTCATTAACCCACCCGCGGTATCTTCGGGGTAGCGTAGGGCTTTTTCTACGGCTTGTCGTTCATTATCATCGAGTGCTTGAAGAACTTTCTCCTTATCATTTTCTTCTAGAGATTGAACTAAATCGGTCAGTTCGTCCGTTTCCAAGTCTTCCGCCATTTCAACGATTTCATGATCTTCCAATCGTTCAAGCAGGGTGCTTTTAACCTCGTCATTCAGGTGACCAACGACTTCCCCTTGAATGTCTGGTGGGAGTTGATCCCACAGGGGGTTTCGTTGTTCTGGCGGGGTGGCTTCAAGAATTTCTGCAATATCCTCTTCAGAGAGCGCTTGAAGCAGGGTTTGTAGCGTATTTTGATCACCTGCATCTAATGCTTTGAGGAGTTGTTCGGTCAGGGTCGCTTTATCTGAAGAAAGGAGTTTTTCGCTCATGATTGAGGCTCAGGTTTGGAGGTTAGGCATAAAAAAGGGCTTCCAAAGAAGCCCTTACTTTGAAGGGAAAAAGGATCTATTTAGCGCTTTCTTAAGCTTCTTCAGCAGCCTCAATGCTGTTGACCCCGCCTGTTTTTTGTTTATGATCGGTCATTTTTTCTTTATATTTTAGGATTTGACGGTCAAGTTTATCGACCATGCTGTCAATGGCAGCATACATGTCGTCCTTTTCATCTTTGGCGAAGAAGTTGTTGTTTGGAACATGGATTTCCGCTTCTGCTCGTTGAACCTTATGAGGTTCAACGGTTAAAACAACATTGGCACGGGTGGCGTGGTCAAAGTGACGAGTTAGCTTTTGCATTTTTTCTTTGATGTGTTCACGAAGGCCGTCGGTGATGTCAATGTGATGTCCAGTAATATTGATTTGCATAATCTGTTTTCTCCTAATTGTCCTATTTAATGTGATCTTTACTAAATAGGGATGATTGATGTTAACTCAAGAAAGGAGGTGTTATTTAATGTTCTTGCACCAAATGGTTCATTGAGCTCTTTCGGTTTTAGTATAGCATGGTTTGCACTTTATCAGCACGCCCTTATTGCCCAAATCCTTAGATAGAAATCGGCAAATTGCCCCACTCATGCAAAGCGCTCATTGAAAGTCTTCTCCCAAGTAAACTTGTCGTACTTTGGGGTGAGACAGAATCTCTTCAGGGGTGCCTGTGGCAAGGATAGTGCCTGCGTGCAGGATGTAGGCGGTATCACATACGCCGAGGGTTTCTCGGACATTGTGGTCGGTAATCAGAATGCCGATCTCTTTGTCTTTGAGATGGCGAATAATGTTTTGGATGTCTTTGACGGAGATGGGGTCTACGCCCGCAAAGGGTTCATCGAGGAGAATAAATTTGGGTTCCATTGCCAGTGCTCGAGCGATTTCGACTCGACGGCGTTCGCCACCTGAGAGGGCTTGCCCAAGTTGGGTGGTGATGTGACTGATTTGGAGGTCATCAATCAGGGCTTCATATTTTTGATTGCGTTCGTCTCGACTGAGTTCAGGACGCATCTCTAAAATGGCCATGATGTTTTCTTTCACCGTGAGCTTGCGAAAAACCGAGGCTTCTTGTGGCAGATAGCCAATGCCTTTTTTGGCTCTTTCATGAATGGGAAGGAGCGAGATCTCTTCGTCATCTAGGTAGATTTCGCCATCATCGTTTTCTACCAAGCCTGTCATCATATAAAAGGTGGTGGTTTTGCCTGCGCCATTGGGACCGAGTAAACCAGCGACTTGTCCACTAAATACATCAATATCTACAGAGGTGACAACGACCCGTTTTTTATAGCTTTTGGCCAGTCCTCGAGCATAAAAGTGTGCCATTATTGAACTCCTTTGGGCTGTTTCAAGCCTTCAGGACTGGTAATTCTGGTATTTTTTTCAGTTTTTGTGGTTTTTTCTTTTTTGGATGGCGTATTTTGTTCTGGTTGGATAATGACATGCACCCGTTCTTTGTCTGTTGGTGTACTATGAGCCTCTAGGGTTTGTTGTTTGAGGTTATAAAAGAGTTCGGCCCCTGAAATCTGGTTGGTTTTTCCTTGTTGAACAAAGGCGTTACCGATGAGGTGAAGTGTTTTGCTCTTTGCATCGTAGGTGATGTGTTGGGCGTACCCTGAGAGCCATTTCTGCTCATCGGCGAGAAACTTTTTAAAGTGAGCAGGGTGTCCGAATACTTCTACGGTTTGGATTTTTTGGTTAGGGTGAAGCAAAAAGACTTTGCTTCCTTTGAGGGTGAGGCTGCCTTGGGTAATGATGACATGGCCTGTGTAGATGCTTTTGCCCTGCTGATTGGAAAAGAGTAGGCGGTCAGCTTGGATGTCGATAGGTTTTTGGGCATCTGGGTCTGTTTGTGTATTTGATTTGGCAAGCGTGGTGGTACTGAACAGCAGGGCTAAAAGAAAAATAAATGATTTCATGGTGGCTCTTATTATGGCTTGGGTTGATAGTGGGTGTGGACTTGTTGGTTAAGTTGATAAGTTTGTTGCTGGATTTTGGCAGTCAGTCCTTTTCCCGTAATGGTGAGTTGTGGTCGGATTATTTTAACAAAATTGGGGGCGGTGAGAATGGCATTCACTAGGTCGTAATAGGCAAGATCGGTGGTCATTTGGAGTCGTTTGCTTTGATGGTTTTGTTGTTGTAACCAGACTTGTCCTGAAAGGGTAAGGCTTTGATGTTGCCCTTGAGTCACTAATTTACCCTGCTGACTTTGAATGTAGGTTGCTTTTTCGGGGCTGAGGGAGACAATTTGGGGGGATTGAAATGAGAGGGTTTCGGTGTGGATTTTAGGATTGACAATGTCTTGTGCGGATTGTGCTTGAAGATAGAGTTGTTGGGGCTTGGCGAGGTTGTATTGCCAGCGCTGGAGCTGGCTGAGTTGCCATTGGGTTTGCGGTCTGTTTTGTGAAGAGGGTGGCTGAGAGGAGGTTTTGGAGGGCATCAGCATTTGTAGCGCAATCAAGGTGGCGACGGCTAGAAGAATCCAAGGAAGAAGCCGAATTAGTCGTTGCATAGCTCTTGGGTTACCTTAGATAGAAATCCATGTGTTGTTGCCATAAATTTTGAGATTTAAGAATCAGTTCACACAGCTCTCGCACTGCCCCTTCACCACCTCTGTTTTGTGAGATAAAGTCGACTCGCTTCAGGACTTCGGGGTCGGCATTGGCGACAGTAGAGGAGAGGCCGACTCGGGTGAGAATGGGGAGGTCGAGAATGTCGTCACCCATATAAGCGACTTCCTCAAGATCAATACCCAGTTTTTCCATCAATGCTAGGAAAGTGGGTAGTTTGTCAGGGACACCTTGATAAAGATGAGCGACCTTGAGGTCTTGCATGCGGCGTTTGACCAGTTCGGATTGGCGACCCGTGATAATGCCAATCTCAATGCCACTTTTTTGTAACATCACCATGCCGTGGCCATCACGGGTATGGAAGCTTTTATACTCCACGCCGTTATCGCCGTAAAAGAGTTTATTATCGGTCAGTACACCGTCTACATCGAGTAAAAGAAGTTTGATTTTAGCGGCTTTGGCAAGCAGTGTTTCGGAGTAGGTCATCGCATTAGCTTCCTGACATCATGCGGATATATAAAAAGCCAAGGTAGCCGATATAAGCACCGACCAGTACCGCTCCTTCAGTGCGGGTAATGACGGCGGCACCTCTTCGTGGCATGGCGACTAAGAGCATGACTAAGGTTAACACAAGCATAATGGGGTAGTCTAGTAAGAGCACGGAATCATCAATTTTGCCCGGAGCGATCAGGGCGGGCATTGCCATCACGGCGAGAAGGTTGAAGAGGTTAGATCCAAGAATATTTCCAATCATGAGATCGGCTTCGTTTTTTCGTGCGGCAGCAATGGCAGCGGCCAGTTCAGGCAGACTGGTGCCGACAGCAACGATGGTCAGGCCGATAATGATTTCGGATACACCAAAGAAGTGGGCAATTTCGACTGCCCCCCAGACCATCATTTTGGCACTGAGCATCAGCACAATCAGCCCTAAAACGAGGTAGGTCAGGGATTGTTTGAGGGTGAGGTCAGGAATCTCTTCCAGTTCTTGTTCGATTTCACCTTCCAGTGGATCTTGTGGGTCTTGTTTGGCTTTAGGTGTGCTATTAGCTTTAATCATCCAGGCCATAACAGCAATCAAGGTCGCTAATAAAATCACGCCATCAATGCGGTCTAGGTCATCATCAATAATCAGTAAAATGCCGCCTGCACTGATGAATAGTAAGAGCGGTAACTCTCTTTTTAAAATAGAGGACTTAACTGCAATCGGCGCAATTAAAGCGGCTGCCCCGAGTACGAGTCCAATATTGGCGATATTGGAACCAACCACATTGCCGATGGCAAGCCCTGGTGAGCCGTCCAGTGAGGCAAGGACAGAGACAATGACTTCTGGCATGGAAGTCCCAAAACCGAGTACCACTACGCCAATGACAAGAGGGTCGATATTGAGATGAACCGCTGTGCTAGCAGCGCCTTCTATGAAGTAATCTGAGCTTTTTACCAGTAAATAAAGGCCGATTACCAGTACAATAGCGGGCAGAATTAAAGCGGTCATAAAAGGAGGTCCGTCAGATTGAAAGACGCATATTTTACATTTTCTTATGGCTTAAATAAACAAAATTTATTGAGGTGAGTGATGTCAGATTTATGGATGGCAGAGGTCGTGCCTTATGGCTGGTTGCATGACGCTTGGGTAGGCGAAGAAAGCTTTTATCCTGAGGAAATGCCTGAAGAGTGGCGACTGGACTTTTTTGCCAATACTTTTCGTTCTGTCTGTGTGCCGATGACACAGTGGTTAAGCTGGGCGGCGGATTTAGATGAGACTTTGGACGATTTGCTTGAGAGTGTTGTCTTGGATGAGGATGAAGCGGCATTTGAAAAAGGAGATGATGCTCACCTACCTTTTCAATTTTACTTTGCCGTGGAGAAAGCATTAACGGGTTCTCAAGCTACTCTGTTACAAGCCATTCAACAAAGATTAGGTCGTTATGCAGCTGGCGTGGTGGATTTAACACAAGCTCGGTCATTGGGGGATGGGGTGTGGCAGCAAGGAAAAGAAGGGGAAGAATGGCTTTTTGGCATCTATCCTTTAGAAATTGAAGAAGGAAAAGCACAAGCTGCTTGGGCAGAAACTTGGTTGAATCGATTGAAAGCAACCCTTGATATTCAGCAAAAGCGTGTGCCTGTGATTGTGGGAGGGGAGAGGCAACAGGCGCATTGTCAGTTCAAGGCACCCGAAAGAGTACAAGTGGCAGAGTCATTAAAAATTGTGATGGAGATGCTGGGGTAAAACCCAAATCCTCAGATAGAAATCGGCAAATTGCCCCACTCCTTGCCAGCTATGGATTCACAAAAAATGCCCGCTTAACCGATGGGTGAAGCTAAGATTTTTTGCAAGCCCCTAGCAGACAAGTTGCAGCACACTTTATCCAATTTCTATCTGAGGATTTAGGAAAAGGTTGTTTTATTTGGGTGAGATAGACATAATAGCATGATTATATTTAATCATTTTTTTATAAGGTAAGTGTGTGTCAGTAGATGCCATTATTGAAATTGAGGATTTGACCTTCTTTCGGGGTGACCGCAAGATTTTCGATCACTTTTCGCTCAAAATCCCCAGAAACAAAATCACTGCTATTATGGGACCCAGTGGGACTGGGAAAACCACGCTTTTGAAGTTGATTGCTGGGCAGTTGAAGCCTGATGGTGGGCGGATTTTGGTGAATGGTGAGGATGTACAAAAGCTTTCTCGTACCGCCCTTTACCAAATGCGTCAAAGTTTGGGGATGTTGTTTCAAAGTGGGGCTTTGCTGACGGATTTAAATGTTTATGACAATGTCGCCTTTCCTTTACGAGAGCATACCGATTTAAGTGAAGCCTTGATTCGTCCCTTGGTGTTGATGAAGCTGCAAGCAGTAGGGTTGCGAGGGGCGCAGCAGTTAAAACCTTCTGAACTTTCAGGCGGTATGGCTCGACGAGTGGCTTTAGCAAGAGCCATGGTATTGGATCCTGAGATGATTTTTTATGATGAACCTTTTGTGGGACAGGATCCGATTACCATGGGGGTGCTGGTTTCGTTGATTAAAAAGATGAGTGATAGCTTACAAAACTTGACCAGTGTGGTGGTATCGCATGATGTGGATGAAGTCTTGTCTATCGCAGATTTCGTGTGTGTGATGTCTCAAGGCAAGGTGGTGGCAGAAGGGGAGAAGGCTGCTTTGCAGGCTTCTGATTCTCCATTTGTTAAACAGTTCTTAAAAGGCTTGCCAGATGGGCCTGTGCCTTATCATTATCCCGCTAAGCCTTACTTGGAGGATGTGATAGAGGGGGCTGTTTCATGAGCGCTTTTTTAGCTAAACTGGGTCATCAAACCTTTGCCTTTTTAGCCTATTTAGGGCGAGGCTCTCTGTTTGTTCTCTCGATGTTTCCTGCATTGCCTTATGTCCTGCGTCGTTTTTCTTTATTGGCGAAACAGGTCTATGTGACAGGGGTGTTATCCTTGCCGATTATCTTAACGGCGGGCTTGTTTGTGGGGATGGTGTTGGGTTTGCAGGGCTATAATGTGTTGGTGGACTATAATTCTGAAGAGGCGGTCGGGACGATGACCGCACTGTCCCTTTTGCGTGAGTTAGGGCCTGTAGTGGCGGCACTCCTGTTTGCGGGACGGGCGGGTTCGGCTTTGACCGCTGAAATCGGTCTGATGAAATCCACAGAACAGCTCTCTGCACTGGAAATGATGGCCGTTGATCCGAATAAATTTATTTTTGCGCCCCGCTTTTTCGCCGCCCTGATTGCTTTGCCATTGTTGACTTTGATGTTTACGGGACTGGGGATTTTTGGCGGTTATTTGGTGGCGGTTGATTGGCTCGGTGTGGATTCAGGGGCTTTTTGGTCGCAGATGACGGATCATGTGGATTGGCAAGATGATGTGATGAATGGTGTTATTAAGTCGGTGGCGTTTGCCTTTTTAATTGCCTCTGTTGCCCTTTTCCAAGGAGAAGAGGCGATGCCCACTTCTGAAGGGGTGAGTTCAGCAACGACGAAAACGGTTGTGCACGCCTCTTTGGGTGTGCTGGGACTGGATTTTATTTTAACTGCATTGATGTTTTAGGAAAAAAGAATGAAACAACAGACAAAAATTGAAATTTGGGTCGGGGCGTTTATGCTGATGGCGATGGTTGCCTTGGCCTTTATTGCGTTAAAAGTGAGTAACTTTAGCAGTATTCAAGATCAGCCTGCTTATACCATCTCGGCAAAGTTTCAGGATATTGGCGGGTTAAAAGTACGAGCGCCCGTTAAAATCAGTGGCGTGGTGGTGGGTCGTGTGCAGCGCATCATTTTAGACCAGCAGACCTTTATGGCACAAGTGGATATGAAAATCTTTAAGCAATACAATGACTTGCCGATTGATACTTCTGCTTCTATTTTGACTTCTGGGCTCTTGGGTGATCAGTATATTGGTCTTAATCCAGGGGGTGAAGAGGATGTTTTGCAGGATGGCGATGAAATTACGATGACACAATCAGCCTTAGTCTTAGAAAACTTAATCAGTCAATTCTTAGTGAAACTGAGCGATAAAGGGGATGCGAAATGAACAGAAGAGGGTTTTTAACCAGTGCCATGGTGCTGGTGATGAGTATCGGCTTGAGTAGTGGGGTGCAAGCGGGGCAGGTGGATACCAGTGATCCAGTGAAATTGGTGAAAACCCTTTCCCAAACGGTGATTGATGAGCTCAATGCTCAGAGAGAAGCCCTTAAGCAAGATCCGAAAAAAATCAAAGCTTTTGCCAATCAATATGTGCTGCCCTTCGTAGATACAGAAAAAATGGCGCGTTATGTGATGGGGGTGTATTGGCGGCGAGCCACGCCTCAGCAACGGCAGGCGTTTGTTAAAGAATTTACAGAAACGCTTTTGCGATCTTATGCCAACAGTATGTTGAACCTTAAGATTAAATCATTTGAGGTGACAGGTTCACAACCCGAAGGTCGACGGGGGGATCGAGTGATTGTCAGCTCAAAAGTAATACAGGCGGATGGCAATGTGAGCAAGGTGCAGTATCGTGCCTATCAAGATAAAAAAACACATCAATGGAAGTTGTACGACATAGTGATTGAGAATGTTTCTATGTTATTGAGCTATCGCAAAACCTATGCATCGGCCTTTCAGCAAAAAGGCATTGATGGGGTGATTGCAGAAATGCGTAAAAAGAATAAGGATTTTGGGTAGATGTCCAAGTTGTCGACTCAACCATTGGAAGTGAAGGTGATTGATGATCAAGTTCAGCTTGCAGGTCGAGTTACGGTGCAGAATGTAGAGCCATTGTTTAAGCAGCTTCAGCCATTAGTGATGCAAATCAAGAAAGTGGAGTGTTCTGCACTTCAGCAGGTAGATAGCAGTTTTTTAGCACTGCTACTTTGGTGGGTGGCAGAGAAAAAGCAACAGGGTGTAGCACCTGCTTTACAGCTGATTTCACCGCCTGAATTTGTCAAAACTTTATTGCAGCTTTATGATTTGCACAATGTGATAGAAGTTAAATAAATTGTTTAGCATAAAAAAGCCTCGAATGAAGCCATTATTTGGTGAACATTCGGGGCTTTTTTAATATGAGGAAGAGTATAGAATTGAATGCATTAGCTTATCATCAAGTCGTTAAAAAATATGATGACTTTACTGCCCTAAAGTCGGTGAGTTTTACAGTGGAGCAAGGCTCCTTTTTTGGTTTGCTTGGGCCAAATGGTGCAGGTAAATCCACTTTAATCAATGCCACTGCGGGATTGGTTAAGCCAACAGCGGGCAAAATTGAAGTGATGGGTCAGGATGTGGTCAAAGATTACCGTCAAACTCGTCGTGCCTTGGGACTGGTGCCGCAGGAGTTAATTGCCGATCCCTTTTTTAGTATTAAGGAGTTGTTAGAGATTCAATCTGGTTATTTTGGGTTGAAAGGGGCTGAACAGCAACGATGGATTGGAGAGCTACTTGAACGGTTGGCACTGAGTGATAAGGCGGATGCGGCGACCCATCAACTGTCTGGGGGGATGAAGCGGCGAGTGTTGATTGCAATGGCGTTGGTGCATAAACCGCAAGTGATTGTGCTGGATGAGCCGACGGCAGGAGTGGATGTGGATTTGCGGCATACCCTTTGGGCATTTACCCAAGAGCTGCACCAGCAGGGGCATACGATTATTTTGACGACCCACTATTTGGAAGAGGCAGAAGCACTGTGTGAACAGGTGGCGATTTTGCAGAAGGGGGAGCTTAAGGCGTTAGATCGAACCGATGCTTTGATGCAGCGACACCAGTATCGTTATTTACGAGTGAAGGTTAAGCAGATGCCGATTCAGTGGTCGCCACCACTGTTGGAGCGATTGGAGGAGATTGAAACCCAAGGGGTATTGTTTAAAATTGAGAAAACACTGCCTTTGGAACAGATGCTGGCGTGGTTGGCAGAAGCAGGCGTGCAGATTGAGGATGTGAGTTCTCGAGATGCGAATTTAGAAGAGGTGTTTTTAGATTTGGTGGGGCGTGCAGAATGAGAGAAACATGGAATAGGGCAGGTTGTTGGGCGTTGTTTCATAAAGAAGTGAAGCGCTTTATGTCAGTGGCGACACAGACAATTTTTGCCCCTGTCGTCTCCACGCTGCTGTATTTATTGATTTTCGGGAAAGTGATTTCGCCTGATATTCAAACTTTTGAAGGGGTGGATTACAGTGCCTTTTTGATTCCTGGGCTGGTGATGATGGCGATTTTGCAAAATGCTTTCGCCAATAGTTCATCGAGCCTGATTCAGGCCAAAATGCATGGTAACTTCACTTTTGTGATGCTCAGTCCGCTCTCGCCCGCTGAAATCTATCTTGCGTTTACCGCAGCGGCGGTGGTACGAGGGTTAGTTGTTGGGGTGGTGGTTTTGCTAGTGGGGATTATTGGTTATCATCTTCCTTGGGAGCATCCGTTATGGATGTTGCTATTTGCTTCGTTGAGCGCGGCAGTGTTGGGCAGCATGGGATTGCTGGCGGGGATTGTTTCGACCAAGTATGATCATTTAGCCGCTTTTCAGAACTTTATTATTATGCCGCTGACCTTTTTAAGTGGTGTTTTCTATTCCATTCAAGATTTGCCGCCTTTTTGGCAGTCGTTTTCACACTTGAATCCCTTTTTCTACATGGTGGATGGTTTTCGGTTTGGCTTTTTTAATCAATCAGATGTCAATCCCTATTTGAGTCTAGGGGTGACTGTCTCTTTCTTAATCCTATTGACGGGGATAAATCTGTTTTTGTTAAAAAAAGGCGTTAAAATACGCTATTAAACAAAATTTAAGGTTTGTATCCAGATGTCCCCAGAAAAAATTCGTGAATTGATTAAGGCTGAATTGCCTGATGCTCAGGTGACCACCAGTGGAGAAGACTGTAACTTTACGATTGAAGTGACCAGTGAGGCTTTTATTGGTAAGCCGCCGATTCAATGCCATCGTATGATTAACGATATTTTTAAACCCTATCTTGAATCAGGTGAGTTGCACGCACTCTCCATTAAAACCAAAGCACCTGAGGCATAATGGATGGATAAATTGGTGATTCATGGTGGACAGCCGCTGTCTGGCAAAGTTGAAATTTCAGGTGCAAAAAATGCTGCGCTGCCTATTTTAATGGGCTGTATTATGGCAGAAACGCCTGTGACGCTTTCTAATGTTCCTCACTTAAAAGATGTGACCACGACACTTCAATTACTCGCTTCAATGGGGGTGGAAATGATGTTTGATGCCGCCCTTAATATTGAGTTGGATCCTACTCACATCACCTCTAAAGAAGCCGCCTATGAGTTGGTTAAAACCATGCGCGCATCTATTTTGGTATTGGGACCTTTATTGGGGCGTTTTGGTGAGGCCAGAGTCTCATTGCCAGGGGGATGTGCTATCGGTTCTCGTCCTGTTAATATTCATATTCACGGTATGGAGCAGATGGGGGCAGACATCACGGTAGAAGAGGGCTATATCAATGCCAAGGTCAATGGTCGCTTAAAAGGGGCGGATATTAGTATGACCCCAGTGACAGTGACAGGCACTGAAAACTTGATGATGGCGGCGGTATTGGCGGAGGGTAAAACTACCCTACGGCATGCAGCGAAAGAGCCTGAAGTGGTGGATTTGGCGAACTTTCTGAATGCCATGGGGGCAAAAATCTCAGGTGCAGGAACCGATGTGATTGAGATTGAAGGCGTGGAAAGTTTGCAAGGGGTGGCGTATCGTGTCATTCCTGACCGCATTGAAGCGGGTACCTACCTGGCAGCGGCGGCGGTGACAGGGGGTAAAGTGGAGGTGACGGCTGTTGAGCCAAAGCATTTGACTGCTGTGTTGGAAAAGTTTATTCAGGCAGGTGCCAAATTGGAGATAGGGGAAACAACAATCTCATTGGATATGCAGGGCAGAAAGCTTAAACCTGTGGATATTGTGACTGAGCCTTACCCTGGTTTTCCCACTGACATGCAAGCCCAGTTTGTGGTGATGAATGCTTTGGCCGAAGGTCGTTCAAAAGTGGAAGAGACGATATTTGAGAATCGTTTTATGCATGTCTCCGAATTGATTCGCATGGGGGCAGATATGTTTGTTGAAGGCAATACCGTTTATATCAATGGTGTTGAACAACTAAAAGGTGCGCCTGTGATGGCAACCGACTTACGGGCATCGGCCAGTCTGATTTTGGCAGGTTTAGCCGCAGAAGGTGAGACAGTGGTGAATCGGATTTATCATATCGATCGAGGGTATGAGCTCATCGAAGAGAAGTTCCACCGCATCGGTGCGGACATAGTACGAGTAGGATAGTTATGCAAGAACAGTTAACCCTTGCCCTGTCTAAAGGGCGAATTTATAAAGATACACTGCCATTGTTGGAAGCGGCAGATATTATTCCCTCTGAAGACCCTAGTAAAAGTCGGAAGTTGATTATTCCCACTAACCACGACCATATTCGACTCTTGATTGTACGGGCAACGGATGCCCCCACCTATGTCAGCCATGGTGCAGCCGATATTGGGGTGGCGGGTAAAGATGTGTTGATGGAAGCGCCAAGCGATAACCTATATGAATTGCTGGACTTAAAAATTGCCCAGTGTAAGTTGATGGTGGCGGGGCCCGTAGAAGAGAAACCTCACGGTCACCGACTGAAAATTGCGACCAAATATTTGAATTCCGCCCGTGCTTACTATGCACAAAAAGGCGAACAGGTTGATTTGATTAAGTTGTATGGCTCAATGGAAATCGCCCCTTTGATTGATTTGGCAGACCGTATTGTGGATTTGGTCGATACAGGTAATACGCTCAAAGCGAATGGATTGCAGCCACTGGAGCATATTGCCGATATCAGTTCCCGCTTGATAGTGAATGAACACGCCTACAAAACTAAATTTGAGCAAATTAACGCAATTGTTGAAAAGTTTAAAACAGCGATTAAGTAAGAGAGAGAAATCATGTTAAATATTCGTAAGTTATCTGCCAATGATGCAGGCTTTCATGAAGAGTTAGATCAACTGTTAGCTTGGGACACGGTCTCTAATGAATCGGTCAACCAAGTGGTCAAAGAGGTGATTAAAGAGGTGCGTGAAAGAGGTGATGCGGCACTTTTGGATTACACCGCCAAGTTTGATCGATTGCAGTTGGATTCGGCAGAAAAGTTGGAAATTTCCCAGTCCCGCTTGCATGAAGCCCTGAATAATATTCCGCAAGACCAACGAGAAGGGTTGGAAATTGCGGCACAAAGGGTGAAAGATTATCACGAAAAACAGGTGATGGAATCTTGGTCTTATCGTGAATCGGATGGCACCATGTTGGGTCAACAGGTGACCTGTTTGGATAGCGTAGGCTTATATGTGCCAGGTGGAAAAGCAGCTTATCCCTCTTCTGTGATTATGAATGCCATCCCCGCCAAAGTGGCAGGTGTACCAAACTTGATTATGGTGGTACCCACTCCTGATGGTGAAGTGAATGAAATGGTCTTGGCGGCTGCAGCGATTTGTGGCGTAGATCGAGTGTTTACATTGGGTGGCGCACAAGCGGTGGCAGCTTTGGCTTATGGTACGGAAACTGTACCTGCGGTGGATAAGATTGTGGGGCCTGGGAATATTTATGTCGCCACAGCCAAGCGAGAAGTATTTGGTGCGGTCGGGATTGATATGATTGCAGGACCGTCTGAAATTTTGGTCTATTGTGATGGGAAAACCAACCCAGACTGGATTGCAGTGGATCTGTTCTCTCAAGCTGAGCATGATGAAGATGCACAAGCGATCTTGGTGACCCAAGATGCCGATTTTGCTGAAGCGGTGTATGAAAGCATGAATAAGCTGTTGCCTGAGATGCCTCGCAAAGAGATTATCAAAAAGGCATTGGAAGACCGAGGTGCCTTGATTGTGGTGGATGATGAATCACAAGCGATTGAGATGATCAATAAAATTGCCCCTGAGCATTTGGAGTTGTCAGTGGATGACCCTGAAGCACTGTTGCCTAAAATTCGTCATGCGGGTGCGATCTTTATGGGGCGTTATACGGCCGAAGCATTGGGTGATTATGTGGCGGGGCCAAACCATGTATTGCCGACTTCTCGTACGGCTCGTTTCTCTTCACCTTTGGGCGTGTATGACTTCCAGAAACGCTCCAGTTTGATTATGTGTTCGGAAGAGGGTGCGAATAAGTTGGGCAAAGTGGCTGCAACCTTAGCGGATGGCGAAGGTTTGCAAGCCCATGCGGCTTCAGCTCGTTTCCGTGTTAAAGATTAACCAAGCCTTTAATGGATGATTTAAGAGCCAAACACTTCAAATAGAGGTGTTTGGCTTTTTTATTAAGAGGGATGGATGATGCAAAGAGAGGATTTAGTTGCTTATTTAGATGATTTGCTTCAGGTGAGTCAGTTTAAAGATTATGCGCCGAATGGCTTGCAGGTCGCAGGCTCTGAGCAGGTGCAGAAGGTGGTGACAGGGGTCACCGCTTCTTTAGCTTTAATTGAGGCGGCGATTGATACGGGTGCGGATACTTTGCTGGTGCATCATGGTTATTTCTGGAAAAACGAATTAGAGACCATTACCTCTTATAAACAGAAACGCATTAAGGTGTTATTGACGCATGATATCAATTTAATCGGTTATCACTTGCCGCTTGATGCTCACCCAGAGTTGGGGAACAATGCTCAATTAGCAAAACTGTGGGGCTTGGTCGACGAAACACCAACAGAGGGTTTGTTAAGGATTGGCCGTTTATCTAAACCTTGTTCAATTGACAGTCTTATTCAACGAGTTACTGAGTCATTAAATCGAATGCCGTTGCATCTACCAGGTGGCTCAAAGCAGGTAGAGAAGGTGGCTTGGTGTAGTGGTGGGGCGCAGTCCTATATTGAAGAGGCGGCGGCTTTGGGGGCAGATGTCTATATCAGCGGTGAAGTGTCCGAACAGACAACGCACTTAGCGAAAGAATTAGAGATTCATTATCTAGCAGCGGGTCACCATGCCACTGAGCGTTATGGAGTGAAAGCACTGGGTGAGCATATCGAAACGCAGTTTGGCTTATCCGTTCAGTTTATCGATATTGATAACCCTGTATAAGAGAATGCTAATATACATGATAAGGTTATAAATAAAATTTATAATCTGAGGTGTCAATTACTTATATGATATCAGGCTGAAGAAAAAACTGGCTTAATTAGGAAGGACGCTATGTCTGAAAAACAAGAAATTAGTATTGAAAGCATTAAGCGTCGACAGCTTTTAACGGGTGCTGTCGGTGTAGTGGGTGCAACGGGAGCGACAGCAGTAGCGGTTCCTTTTGTGGCTTCATGGATGCCAAGTGAAAAAGCAAAGGCTGCAGGTGCGCCTGTCGAAGTTGACATCAGTCAGATGCAACCTGGACAGATGATTACTGTTGCTTGGCGTGGTAAACCGATATGGGTGGTCAATCGCACGCCTGAGATGCTCGAGACTTTAGAAAAAGTCACTTCTGATTTAAGAGATCCCAATTCTGAAAAGAGTGAACAGCCAGATTATTGTAAAAATCAATATCGTTCCATTAAGCCAGAGTTTTTAGTGGTAGTGGGGATTTGTACTCATTTAGGTTGTGCCCCCATGTACCGTCCTAATCCAGGTGCGCCTGAAGTGGGGAGTAGCTGGCTAGGTGGATTCTTCTGTCCCTGCCATGGTTCTAAGTTTGATTTGGCGGGTCGAGTCTTTAAGGGGGTGCCTGCGCCTGTCAATTTGGTGGTGCCATCACATCGATATTTATCTGAAACGGTCATTCGCATTGGTGAAGACCCAGTGAAAGAGGGGCAAAAAGCATGAGTGAAGTGAATCAAAATGCCCCAAAAAAGGGGACTATTCTTCGTTGGTTGGATGATCGTTATCCGCTGATCAGCACTTGGAATGAGCACATTGCAGAATATTATGCACCGAAGAACTTAAATTTTTGGTATTTCTTTGGTGCCTTGGCGCTGTTGGTGTTGGTGAATCAGTTTGTCACAGGCATTTGGTTGACCATGAGCTATAAGCCAAGTGCGGCAGAGGCTTTTAACTCCATTGAATATATTATGCGAGATGTCGATTGGGGATGGCTATTACGCTATATGCACTCCACGGGTGCCTCTGCCTTCTTTATTGTCGTCTATTTGCATATGTTCCGTGGATTGCTCTATGGCTCCTATAAGGAGCCGAGAGAGTTGGTTTGGCTGATTGGAATGATGATTTTCTTGGTGCTGATGGCGGAAGCCTTTATGGGATATCTGTTGCCTTGGGGGCAGATGTCTTATTGGGGAGCACAGGTGATTATTTCTCTCTTTAGTGCAATTCCCGTGGTTGGGCCTGATTTAGCACTCTGGATTCGTGGGGATTATGTGATCTCTGATGTCACCTTAAACCGCTTCTTTGCCATGCATGTGATTGCATTGCCATTAGTCTTATTGATTCTAGTCTTTATGCATATTGTTGCTCTGCATAAGGTGGGTTCAAATAATCCAGATGGGATTGATATTAAAAAGAATAAGAATGCTCAAGGGTTGCCCGTGGATGGAGTGCCTTTCCACCCTTATTACACCG
>JALUXI010000050.1 GCA_027019045.1 Piscirickettsiaceae bacterium
TCACCATTGCCCAAGAGCAAGAGCAGAAGGTATACGAGATTTTCCGTGAAGCGGCAGAACAAGAAAAGCAATGGGCAGATTACCTATTCAAAGACGGCTCTATGATTGGACTCAATGCTGCCATTTTAAAAGAGTATGTCGAATACATTACCAATGTCCGCATGAAAGCCCTGCACCTTAACCCCATTTTTGAACACCGCAGCAATCCACTGCCATGGATGAATAACTGGCTGGTGAGTGACAATGTGCAGGTCGCCCCGCAAGAGTCTGAAATCAGCTCCTACCTAGTTGGGCAGGTAGATACCCATGTGGATAAAGACGATTTCAGCGACTTTTCTCTTTAAATCAACAAGAGGGGCATGAGATGAGCAAAAAAACCAAACTGTTTGAACATGAAGTGATGCAAGACAAGGCATCTGTCATTGCCTACCTCAAAGAGCTGATTAAAGGCTTAGAGAAAGGCAAAATCACCCTCGCCGACTCCAAAGAAAAAATCTCTCTCGCCCCGCCTGAACTGATGCAACTCTCCCTCAAAGGCAAACGCAATAACAAAGGCGAAGAGTTACGTTTCCGCCTCACTTGGAAGCACGCCCGAAGCGAAAAAGCCCCCTCTCTCAAAGTCGATAGTGCCGACGACTAAAGCCCCTTTTATCCATGCCCACCCATGCACTCCATAATCGCCTGAAGTTTTTGATTCTCGAAGTCAGCAAACAGCTCCTCTTGCTGGAACAAGCCCTGCACACCCAAGAAAAGCCTCTCCTCAAAGCCAGTCAACAGACGATAGACTATGTCCACAACCTCACTATTCAGCTGCAAAACCACTGCATTCAAGCTTTTAAAACACCCCAAAAAATTCAAAAAAACAGCGAAAAAAATCCAGAAAATGCCAGAATTCCCAGTCCTGATGCAATTTTGACCTATCAACAGCTCGGTTTCCACCTGCAATCTCTTGCCCAAACCTTGGAACTGATCGCCCAAGAGTTGCAAACCGTTAAACGCCTCAAATCGCTGAAAAAACGAGGAGTGATTGAGAGTCTCGATCTCATAAAAATCGGACTAAACCTGATTGATCCCGCTTTGCAAAATCGGGACAATAAAATGGCAACCAATATCTGCCGCCTGAAACTCAGAGTCTCCTACCTCACTCAAAAAGCAGAAAAAAAGCTACAAAAACAGCTCCACCGTAAACCCAAAAAAACCAAACTCACCCACGCCCTCAAACAGATTCAACTGATTGACCATATTGAACAAGCCAGTCACCACCTGCTTAGAATTGGCGAAACCCTGCTCTCCTATAATCTCGGACAACCACTACGGTTTGAGCAAGTGCAAACCCTCTCAGAGATGCTCGACCAGCTCGACCAACAAAGCGACCTGCCCAGCGTTCGTCCCATGGGCGAAACCAAATCAGGCTGTACCATTTCAGGCATTCCCTTCCAATCCGCATCCACCCCTCAAGCCATTTTTAAAGAAGGACAACGCCAAAAACTGGAGGAGGAAAAAGCAGGCATTGAAGCTTGGCATAAAAAATTCCCAGGACTCGCCCCACAGCTGCTCTCCTATCATAAACAGGGCAATAAAGCCGCCCTACTGTTTGAATACCTCACGGGCGAGACACTGGAATATTTTATTCAGCATCGCAAAAGTAAATCCTTACATCAAGCCCTTGAAACCCTTTTCAACCTCCTCCCTGAAATCTGGCAAGAGACCCAAATTGACGAACCCCACCCTATGCAAGCGATGAAACAACTTCGTCGTCGGCTCAAAGAGGTGTACCGAGTCCACCCTGAATTCAAACAGCAGCCCTTTCAAGTGGGTGAGCTCAAACAACACAGTTTAGAAACCTTAATTCAAAAGGCAGAAAAATTAGAAAAACGCCTCAAATGTCCACCAGCGGTGTATATTCATGGTGATTTTAATGTGGACAATATTCTGTTTGACCCAATGGAGAAAAAAATCAGCTTTATCGACCTGCACCGCAGCCGCTATGCCGATTTTGTGCAAGACCTCAGTACACTGATTGTCTCTGCCTATCGACTGATGAATTTTGACCCCAAAGTCCGCAAGCTGATTGGTGAAGTCATGCAGCAGACCTATCAATTTGGACAAAATTATGCGGACAGTATTGATGACACCACCTACCCCTTACGCATGGCACTCGGGCTGGCAAGAAATTACCTCACCTCCACCCGTTTTGTTTTGGATGAAAGTCTGGCAAAATCGATGCTCCACCGAGGACAATTTCTGCTCAACCAAATCATTCAACTGAACAAGTCTCAACGCCAGACTTACCGCATACCAACGGAACTACTGACAGGCTGATCAAGGGCTAATCAAAGGCAAATCAAGATGAAAAAAAAGAACTTAAAAATTGGCGTGGTCGGACTCACAGGAAAATGGTCCACCGAAGTGTTAGCCGATGCGATTGAGGCACAAACAGGCTTCCGCTTAGTGATTGATGCCTCCCAGTTGAAAGCGGACTTTGGTGCTAGAAAAGTGTGGTTTCAATCTCACGACCTCTGCCAACTGGATGGCCTCATCATTAAAAAAATCGCCTCCAAATACTCCCCTGCAATGCTAAACCAACTTGATATTTTGCGATTTGTCGAAAGCTGCGGAGTCCGAATCTTCTCCCGCCCAGAAAAGATTGCCCCCAGTATTAACCGCATCAGCGGCACCGTCACCCTTCAACAAGCTGGCATTCCCATGCCGCCCACCACCTTTACCGAGAGCATTGATGAGGCCATTGAAGCGATTCAAACCTACCAAACCGCCATTCTCAAACCGCTGTTCTCCACCAAAGCCAGAGGGATGCAGCTCCATAGCGGCAAAACCAATCTGAAAAAGCTTCGCAAAGCCTTGAAAGCCTATAAAAAACAGCAGCAGTTTTTCTATATCCAACAAAAACTCGAACTGCCAGGAGAGGACATGGGGTTGGTGTTTTTAGGCGGAGAATACCAAGGGGCTTACGCCCGACAATCGAACCAAAAAAGCTGGAACACCACCATTCGCAGCGGCGGCAAATACGCTCCCGCTCACCCCAGTGAAGAGATTATTGAGATCGCTCACAAAGCTCAACAGCAGTTTGGCTTAGACTACACCACTGTCGATATGGCCGAAAGCAATCTTGGCCCCGTCTGTTTTGAAGTCTCCGCTTTTGGCGGCTTTAAAGGTGCCAAAGAGGGACTCGGACTAGACATGGCACAAGCCTATGCCGACTTTGTCATTGCCCAGCTTAAGCAGTCTTAAACAGTCATACCTCATTCCTATGCACTAGGAAAATCAGCAAAATTTAACTCTGCTTTTTCTGCCGCTCCCCAAACTGAATATGGTTTAACACCGCCATCTGTGCCCAACCGACCTGTGTCATATTCTGCCCCAAGACTGCGACCGTTGCGCCTTGAACAGGTAATAACTCACCTTGATAGATCTGCTTTTTAAATGCCACCATCTGCGGCACCGAAACCTTAGGCAAGATAATCACCGTCACAGGGCCACTAAAGCTCTGAATCACCAAATGCAGTCCCTTTATACCATTGATATTGCATTCAGACACATGAGTCACAAAATCCATCGGCTCAGCTAAAGTTGCCCCTATCTCTGCTAACTTGGACTTGAGTACCTCTTCAGGAATCGGTGTACTTTTCTTGACTAAGGTTGCATGCTTATTCACATGCTGAACCAAAGCCGTCTCAATTTGATTTAACGCCTCAGCCTGTGCAATTTGCTGATGCTGGGTCTGGATGTAAGACTGTATCTGCGGCATCATAGCCATCATCAAGACACTGCTGGCAATCGCCGCCCCGCCCATCCAACGCCATTTTTCATCCAAAGCTTGCAAGGCTCTCCAACTTTTTTGTAATCGTTCAAAA
>JALUXI010000051.1 GCA_027019045.1 Piscirickettsiaceae bacterium
TTCTCCCATTCTGTTGAAGGGGCAAAAGCCAGTGCGATGCTGTATAGCTTGATTGAGACGGCAAAAGCGAATCAGTTGGAGCCTCAAGCTTATCTCACCGACCTTTTTAGAGCCCTCCCTAACTGCGTGACCTTGGAGCAGTTTGAGCAGTGCTTGCCTTGGAATTACACCCCGTCCTGATTGTCTAGGGTGGGGTTAGTTTGACGCTTACAGTCCTTTGCCCATTTATAACGGTTCAAAGTACGGAAACCGATTGAAGCTGTCGGAGAGTGCGGAGAAGAAAACACATTTTGTCATCTGTAAGACAGGCGATAAAGCAGCGGTGAGGGCGTTGCAAGCTCAGCTAAATCAATCTAAAAATCAGGCAGCTCAATATAAAAAGCTTTTCCACTTTAAAAAGCCTTTGCAGTTGTGGCAAGCTTTGGTTGAGCATAAAAATGAATTAGATAAAATTCGTCAATATGGTTCTGCTGATTTCTCTATGTACTTGGGGAATATCAATGTGACGCTGGTGAAGCCAAGGGGGCAGGCACTTTTTTATGGACAGGAACCTTATTTTGAGCGAGGGGATTCACCTTATGAAGTGACGGAAAATATTTTATTGTGGGGCATTAAACCTTCCTCGTCCGACCGTGAACATTTTGTGCGTCGCCTCAGTAAACACGGAATCCCTCGTTACGGTTTGACGAAAAAAGGGTTAAAGCAGCTATTAGCTCAAATTAAACAACAACCTCTGTTTAAGGCTTTAGATCATCCATTTGGCAAGGTGGCTTCTGATGAGCATCATGTCTTGATTGGAGGAGAGTTCAAAGATAGTAAAGGGCATCGACATCAGGTGCTTTATGAAATCTATCCAACTTATGCGATGTTGACAGTACGGTAGGTTTTCCCTTTAAATTCAAGCTTAAAACTTAAAACGCCGAACGGTTTATCCTTCGGCGTTTTTTTATGCGTTTGCGAAATGCTCAAAGGGTTTGGGGGCGGAGAAGTAGTAGCCTTGGAGTTTATCGACTTGCATTTTTTGTAGCAGGTGGATTTCAACTTCGTTTTCGACTTTTTCCGCAACCACGGTACAGTGAGTGATATGCCCAATATCTGCCATGGTTTCGACCAGTTCTTTCATGACGGGGTCGTTGACCATTTTGTCGATAAAGGAGCCATCAATTTTGAGGATATCAACATTGAGTTCGGAGAGGTAATGGAAGGAGGCCATGCCTGTACCGAAGTCGTCCAGGGCGAATTTGATGCCTTTTTGCTGGAAGTGCTTAATGAAGGCTTGGGTGTTCTCCATGCTGGTCAGCGTGCCTGTTTCGGTGACTTCAAAGCAGAGCTTATCGTAAGGGATGCTACTCTCAGTGAGAAGCGCTTCGACTAATTGAATGGCTTGAGGGTCAGCGAGGAGATTGGCGGAGAGGTTGATATTGAGAAAGTGAATCTGTTCGACAAACTGGGGATGGATTGTCATGAGATGAAGGGTGTGTCTCAGTACCCAGAGATCAACCTGTTTCGCCAGTCCATACTGTTCGGCAACGGGAATAAAACGGGCAGGGGAGATGAACTGTCCCGCTTCGTCTTGCAGACGGAGTAAGACTTCATAATGACTTGTGTGGTGAGGGGGCTCAGCGTTGGTAATGGGTTGGAGGTAGATTTTAAAGCGGTCTTGTTCTAAGGCTTGGGTGATTTTTGCCACAAGGGTCATGTTTTGTTGCAGAAGGAGCTGTCCTTCTTGGTTGAAGTCATAACTGATAATGGTGTCTCGACCTTGCTCTTTGGCTTGGTAGCAGGCGGCATCAGCGGCACTAAGGAGTTCAATTGCATTGATATCAGGTGATGGCATGTAGTGAATCAGCCCGATACTGGCACCGACTTTATAGGTGTGTTCATAAAAGGTGAAGCGGAAGTTGTGGATTTCATTCAGCAAGGCGTCGAAAATGGTTTCCACTTCGGTACGGTTGGCGTGCTGAATGAGGATAATAAATTCATCACCGCCAATACGCCCAATTAGACTATTGGGGATTTGGGCAAGGAATTGATTGAGTCGATTGGAGAGGTCTTTGAGCAAGGCGTCACCCGCAATATGTCCACAAGTGTCGTTGATGACTTTGAATTGGTCAAGATCAAGATAACCTAGGCTGTATGGCTGGTCGCTGGTCAGGCTATGTTCAATAGCCTGGAGGAGGTAGTTGCGGTTATAGAGACCTGTGAGGGTATCATGCTGGGCTTGATATTTGAGTTTGCGGGTTTTTTCATCGACCATTTGGATGAGACGGTTGAAGTTTTGCGTCGCTTCGGAGAGGGTGTCTTTGCCTTTGGGTTGGAGACGAAGAGAGAAGTCTTTTTGTTCAGCGGTTTTTTTCAGTGCATCATTGAGTTGCTGAATACGAGCGGTGAAGGTGTGGTCAAACCAGTGGGTGAAGAGCAATGAGAGAAGCGGTAGTAAAATCAGGGTATAGAGGAGAAATTGGTTGAGCTTGTCTTTTTCTTTGCCAAAGGTTTTGTTGTCGAAGATGAAGTAGGCGTGTCCGAGATCAAGCCCTTGATAATGAATCGGAGTGTCAAGGGAGATCACATTCTCAGGGGAGGTCGGCATGGGGTTTTCAATGGAAATCAGGGGCTTGTTTTGGGTATCAAAGAAATAGGCCGCCTTGAGGTTGGGGATTTTTTGCAGTTGACGGCCGACATCGGCAATTAAATCTGGATTATTGAGGTAAAGAATTTTTACCAGATCATCAGAGACAAGGGTGGTGATCGCTTTGGCTTGGTCTTTGATATTGAGCTGAATAAGCTCTTTTTGTTTTTCGAGAAAGAAATAGGTGACCGATAGTGTCACGCTTAGGAAGGTGATAATCAGAATAAGATTGATTTTAAAGCGTAATGACATCGGCTTGATGGTTCCTTAGGGTTTTTCTTGACTGGGATTTTTGACAGGTAGGCTGAGGTCTTTACTCCATTCAAACCAGGAACCATCATAGAGGCTGGCATCTCGGTTGAGCTGTTTGAGCGCCATATAGAGAATAGATGACTCCATGCCGCCATTGCAGTAAACAATGATTTTTTTATCTTTGGGAAGTTGGGTAAGTTGGTTGAGCTTTTGTTGCAGTTGCTGCCAGTCCACCATTTTAGTGGGCTTGTCTTCATGATCATAACCATCTTGGGCATCTCGGTTCTGGACTAAGTCATACCAAGGGAGGTTAATGGCATTGGGGATATGGCCTTTACGGTCGGTGAGTGAGGTTTTCCCTTCATATTGATCAACTGGACGAGCATCGACCAGCACAAAATTGGGTGAGGCTTTGGCGGCGATAAGGGTTTGTAGTTTGGTGGCGAGTTTTTGAGGGTGGATTTCAACTAGATAGTGGCTGGGAGGCAAGGTGTTAGTAGCGGTCTCTAGCGGGCGTTTTTGCTTTTTCCAAGCTTGAATGCCACCATTAAGTACTTGAATTTTATGATGTCCATAGAGGTCAAAAACCCAGTAGATACGGGCGGCTTCTAGATAGGCCCAGTCGCTGTAAAGAGCGACAGCATCACTGTTTTTAATGCCGTGCTGTTCCATGAGGGTTTGGAATTGTTGATGGGAGATCACAAAGCCTTCGACCCCATTTTTGGTGCGATTGAATTTGGCAAAAGGGATGTTGATTGCATGGGGGATATGCCCTGCTTGGTATTTGTTAGGGGCTCGAAGGTCAATAATGCGGAGAGTGTTGAGCTGAGCTTCTAGTTGTGGGGGAGAGATGAGGAGGCTTTGTTCACTCCAAGCGGTGGAAGTGAATAGGAGGGTAAAGAGGCATAAGATGAGTCGGAAGCGTGAACGCATGAGGGTTTCTCCATTAAAAATAGTCCATTAAGGAAGTGCTGATTAAATC
>JALUXI010000052.1 GCA_027019045.1 Piscirickettsiaceae bacterium
GACGGCACCGATTGATGTCCATTTGATGGTGAAGCCTGTGGATCGTCTGATTGGTGACTTCGCTAATGCGGGTGCAGAGTATATTACCTTTCACCCTGAAGCATCAGAGCATATTGATCGCTCTTTGCAGTTGATTAAAAATGCAGGCTGTAAAGCAGGTTTGGTGTTTAACCCAGCGACCTCTTTGAGCTATCTAGAGCATGTGATGGATAAAATCGATATGATTTTGATTATGTCCGTCAACCCCGGGTTTGGTGGGCAGGCGTTCATTCCTCAAGCGTTGGAAAAGTTGAAAGCGGCTCGCAAGTTGATTGATGAAAGCGGTTATGACATCCGTTTGGAAATCGATGGTGGCGTGAAAGTGGATAATATTGCGGAAGTGGCCGCTGCTGGATGTGATACTTTTGTATCAGGTTCAGGGATTTTTGGTCAAGCCAATCCAAATGATCCACACCGTTTTGATACGGTGATTCAGCAGATGCGTGATGAGCTTGCAAAAGTTAAGTAAGCCCTGCTGAATCCCCATTTTAAACGCCAGCCTTTGCTGGCGTTTTGCACATTTGAGAGAAAAGTATGACACAACACATTGAAAAAATCCGCCCTGGGTTTGTCTTGATTGATTTAGATGGGACTTTAATTGATAGCGTTCCCGATTTAGCCTACTGCGTTGATGAGATGATGAAGCAGTTGGATATGCCTGTTCGGGGTGAAGAGGCTGTTCGGGACTGGGTTGGTAATGGCGTAGAACGCTTAACCGAGCGGGCATTGATTAACGCCGTGGATGGGGAGCCTGATCCTGAGTTGATGAAGAAGGCTTATCCGATTTTTTTAGAACTCTATAAAGAGAATACTTCCCAACGCAGCCGAGTTTATCCTGGCGTGATTGAAGGGTTGGAGTGGATGAAAGCCAACGGTTATCGCATTAGCTGTGTGACCAATAAGGCAGAAGCCTTTACCATTCCGTTGTTAAAAGACAAAGGGTTGTATGATTACTTTGAATTTGTGGTCAGCGGTGATACTTGCGAAAAGAAAAAGCCTGATCCGATGCCGCTTCTACATGCCGCTAATTTAATGGGAGTGGATCCAGAAAATGCCTTGATGATTGGGGACTCTAAAAGTGATGTCAAAGCCGCAAGAGCCGCCCATTTCCATATCTTCTGCATGACTTATGGCTACAATCACGGTGAAGATATTCGTGACTATCACCCCGATGCGATTTTGGACTCTTTTGAAGAGTTGCCTAATTATTTAAAAGCGAAAGACGAAGACTAATGAGCGCCACCTCTCTCACGCCTGCAAAACTGGAAAGCTACCGTCAACAAGGCTATAACCGTGTGCCGATGATGCAGACGGTGTTGTCTGATTTTGATACCCCTTTGAGCGTTTATCACAAGCTCGCCAATGCCCCTTACAGCTATCTGCTGGAGTCGGTGCAGGGCGGCGATAAATGGGGGCGGTATTCCATTATTGGGCTACCCTGTTCGCAACGCCTTGAAGTGCGAGGTGAGCAGATTCGCCGTTTTGAAGGTGAGGAGGTGGTGGAACACCAGGTCTCCAAAGATCCGCTGGCATGGATTGAGGCGTTTCAAAACCGCTATAAAGTGGTCGAATTGCCAGAAGCCCCTGCTTTTTCGGGTGGGTTGGTCGGCTATTTTGGCTATGACACGGTGCGTTATATTGAACCCCGTTTAAAAAATTCGCAACCTGAAGTCGATAAAATCGGTGCGCCTGATATTGAGTTGTTGGTTTCAGAAGAGCTGGTGGTGTTTGATAACTTGAGTGGTCAAGTGCATGTCATTGTGCATATTGACCCTGCTGAACCCGATGCCTTGGCCAAAGGGAAGGCAAGGTTGGCGGCGCTGGCAGAGCGATTACGCCAGCCCTTGACCTTGCCTACAGATCAGCCGAGCAGCCACCAGCTGGATGAGAGCCAGTTTGAATCCAGCTTTGGTGAGGAAGCCTTTAAACAGGCAGTGGAGAAAATTAAGGAATACATCTTTGCGGGCGATGCGATGCAGGTAGTGATTTCCCAACAGATGTCGGTGCCTTATGTCGATAGTCCGATGGATCTGTATCGTGCCTTGCGACACCTGAACCCTTCGCCCTATATGTACTTTGTCGATATGAAGGAATTTCAGATTGTCGGCTCCTCCCCTGAGATTTTGGTGCGGTTAGAAGCGGAAACAGTAACAGTTCGCCCTATTGCGGGGACTCGTCGCCGTGGGGCAACGCTGGAAAAAGACAAGGCGTTGGAAGCGGATCTGTTGAGCGACCCGAAAGAGCGGGCGGAGCATTTGATGCTGATTGATTTGGGACGCAATGATGTTGGACGGATTGCCCAAGTCGGCAGTGTTGAGTTGACGGAGAAGATGGTAGTGGAACGCTACTCTCATGTGATGCATATCGTTTCCAATGTGAATGGCCAATTACGACCAGGGATGTCAGCAATGGATGTGTTGCGAGCCACCTTCCCTGCGGGAACCGTTTCGGGTGCGCCGAAAATTCGAGCGATGGAGATTATTGATGGGCTAGAGCCTGTCAAACGGGGCATCTATGCAGGTGCGGTCGGTTATCTGGGCTGGCAAGGCAATATGGATACCGCCATTGCGATTCGTACGGCGGTGATTAAAGATGGCAAGCTATTTGTACAGGCGGGTGCGGGAATCGTGGCGGATTCGGTGCCACAGTTAGAGTGGGATGAGACAATGAATAAAGGCCGTGCCATTTTCCGAGCCGCTGAGTTTGTGACACAAGGGTTGCAAACGGCAAACCCTCAAAATCCAGCCCATAAGTGAGACTGAACCATGCTATTGATGATCGATAATTATGACTCTTTTACCTATAATCTGGTGCAGTATTTTGGCGAGCTGGGACAACTCGTGGAAGTGCATCGCAATGACCAGATTTCGATTGACACCATTGAGGCCTTGAACCCTGACTATCTCGTCATTTCCCCAGGTCCTTGTACGCCGCATGAAGCGGGGATTTCGGTGGAGGCGATTCGCCACTTTGCAGGCAAGATTCCCATTTTCGGGGTCTGTTTGGGACATCAGAGTATTGGACAGGCGTTTGGGGCGGAGATAGTGCGTGCCAAAGAGGTGATGCACGGCAAAACTTCGCCTGTTTATCACAGGGATGAAGGGGTATTTCAAGGCTTGCCTAATCCTGTGGAAACCACCCGTTATCACTCCTTGGTGATTGATCAAAACAGCCTGCCAGATTGCCTGGAAGTGACCGCTTGGACGCAGGATGCAGGGGGTGAGTTTGATGAGATTATGGGCGTGCGGCATAAATCGTTGCCGATTGAAGGCGTGCAGTTTCACCCCGAATCGATTTTGACAGATTACGGTCATCAGATGTTGAAGAATTTCCTTGAGCAACATGCCCCAACCGCTTCAAAAGAAGGAGCAGAGAAATGAGTGCTGAAGTCTTAAAGCCTGCTTTAGAGCAGCTGTTAGCAAAACAGGATTTATCAAGCGACACCATGCAGCAGGTGATGCACGCCTTGATGAGTGGTGAAGCGAGCGAAGCGCAAATTGGCGGTATTTTGATTGCCTTACGCATGAAAGGCGAGACCAATGAAGAGATTGCGGCAGCGGCAAAGGTGATGCGTGAGCTGGCGACAGGGGTCGAGATTGCGGATAAAACCCATCTGGTTGATACTTGCGGCACAGGGGGGGATGGTGCCAATACTTTTAATGTCTCCACTGCTTCTGCTTTTGTGGTGGCCGCCGCAGGTGGGAAAGTTGCCAAACATGGTAACCGCTCCATCAGCTCCAAATCAGGCAGTGCCGATGTGTTGGAAGCGGCGGGGGTGAATCTGAATTTAACCCCTGAACAGGTGGC
>JALUXI010000053.1 GCA_027019045.1 Piscirickettsiaceae bacterium
CGCTAGGTAAGAATCAAAGAGGCAATGAGCGGTTGGTTATTGATATTCAGCCGAATACTGTTTTGACCTCACAAAAGTCACCTGTGCATAAAAAACAGCCTCATCAAGTCAAAGTACAACCAAAGAAAGCTCAATTAAACAAAGCGCAACTAAAGCTGGTGAAATCTGCCAAGTCTGCTAAAAAGGCGAGTCGACCTGCTCAGAGCGTGGCTCAAACAGCAAAATCTCCTGTTGTTATAGCTAAAAAAGCGGTTAAACGGCAGGTGGCGATTGTTGCAAAACATTCAAAAGTACCCAAAAAGGTTCAGCATCAGCACGCATCTAAGCCTAAGCAGTTAGCCAGTCGACATCCAGCTTATACAGAAAATGTATTTAATGGCGATACCTTGGCTTTATTAAAGAAAATGTCGCAAGCCCCTTTAGATAGCAAAAAGCAGGTGGTCGTAGCGATTGATGCGGGGCATGGGGGGAAAGACACAGGAGCGATTGGTGCAAAAGGTATTTATGAGAAAAATGTAACCTTGGCATTGGCGAAACAGCTCAAGCGCTTTATTGATGCACAACCTGGGATGAAAGCGGTTTTGACAAGAACGGGAGATTATTTTATTCCTCTGCATGATCGAGTCAAAATTGCCCACCAAAAGCATGCTGATATTTTTATCTCCGTTCATGCGGACTCTTATCCGTCGAAAAAAGTGAGTGGAGGGTCTATTTATGTCCTCTCTACAAGCGGCGCCAGTAGTGTGATGGCGAAGCTATTAGCGAGAAGCGAGAATGCCAGCTTAAAGGATTTAAAACTGTCTGAAACGGGCGATGCAGATGTTGCCTTTGCCTTGAGCGATATGGCGAGAGAAGCTAATATTCGTGCCAGTCGTCAATTAGCTAAAAGGGTACTGTTTGAGATGCAGAAAAGTGTCAAGGTGCATAAACATACGGTGCAGTCAGCAGATTTTGCAGTGCTGAAATCGATTGATATGCCCTCTATGTTGATTGAAACGGCTTTTATCTCCAATCCGCATGAAGAAAAAAATCTCGCTAGTAAACGATTCCAAATTAAAATGGCGAAGGCGATTGTTCGTGGGGTGAAGCAGTTTGTTGCCAGCAGAGCGGTGAAACCGAGCTGGGGAGAGCCTATTTATGTGCATTACCGTGTACAAAGAGGCGATACGCTATCGGAAATTGCCGCCAATTATAAAATTTCGGTGAAACGACTGAAGCAGCTCAACCATATTCACAATGCGAATCAGCTTTATGTTGGTAAAAAGCTTAAAATTCCGCTGAATATGAAAATGGTTGCTGGCTTATAGAACAATGAACCTGTATGTTCCCATGCTTGAGCATGGGAACAAGTAGCGAATCGATTATTTAATGGTTGCCATCACTTTTTCTGCTGCAGCGATGGTTTTTTCGATGTCTTCATCTGTGTGTGCGGATGAGACAAAACCAGCCTCAAAAGCGGAGGGGGCTAAATAAACGCCCTCATCTAACATGCCGTGGTAGAACTGTTTGAACTGTTCCATATTGCCTTGGGTCACTTGGTCAAAACGGCGAATTTTTTTGTTTGGATTAAAGAAAAAACCAAACATGCCGCCGACTTGGTTGGTGGTGAAAGGAATGCCTGCTTTATCGGCTGCGGCTTGGAAGCCAGCCATCAGTTTTTTGGCTTTGGCATCAAGTGCTTCAAAAAAACCAGGTTGTTGAATCAGTTGTAAAGTTTTTAGCCCTGCTGCCATTGCCAAAGGGTTGCCTGAAAGGGTTCCTGCTTGATAAACAGGGCCGAGTGGAGCGATTTTTTCCATAATTTCTCGTTTGCCTCCAAAAGCCCCCACTGGCATGCCACCGCCAATCACTTTACCGAAGGTGGTGAGATCGGGGGTGACGCCATATCGGCCTTGTGCGCCATCCAGTCCGACACGGAAACCGCACATCACTTCATCGAAAATTAAGACCGTGCCGTGTTGATCACACACCTCTCTTAGCGTTTCTAAAAAGCCTTCTTCAGGCGGAATGCAGTTCATATTGCCTGCCACGGGTTCAACAATAATACAGGCGATTTCATCGCCCATTTTGTCAAAGACGGCTTTAACTTGTTCAGCATCATTGTGGCGTAAAGTTAAAGTCAGTTCAGCTAAAGCAGCGGGGACACCTGGGGAGGAGGGTTCACCGAGTGTCAAAGCACCCGAACCCGCTTTCACCAGTAGAGAGTCGGAATGACCATGATAGCAACCTTCAAATTTAACGATTTTATCTCGTCCTGTATAACCACGAGCTAAGCGAATGGCGGTCATGGTGGCTTCGGTCCCTGAGCTGACCATGCGAACCATATCCATGGAGGGAATCAGTTCACAGACTAAATCGGCCATTTCGGTTTCTAACTCAGTGGGTGCACCAAAGCTTAAGCCCTGTTCAGCTTGTTTTTGTACGGCTTCCACCACTTCGGGGTGAGCGTGACCAAGAATAGCAGGGCCCCAAGAGGCGACATAGTCGATATATTGGTTGTCATCTGCATCGGTCAGGTAGGCACCTTTTGCTGACTTAAAAAATACTGGATCGCCGCCCACGCCTTTAAAAGCACGAACGGGAGAGTTTACACCGCCTGGAATATGTTTTTGGGCGGCTTCAAACAGTTGATGGGAGTGAGTGGTTGAATGTGTCATGTTAAAGTTCCTTTTGATGAGCTTGGATTTTGTGAACTAAGGTTTGAGTAGCAAACTGGATGTCGGGTTGGACAAACACACCTTGAATCACCGCTAAGGCATCCGCACCCGCTTCTAGTAATGTCTCTGCATTGTCAGCGGTAATGCCTCCAATGGCCACAATGGGACAATCTAGTTGCTGTTTTGCTTGAATAAGGGTGTCAATCTCTGCTTGCGGTGCATCAGGCTTAGTTTTGGATGGGAAAAACCGACCAAAAGCGACATAGTCTGCCCCTTGAGCTCGCATGGTTTTGGCACGATCTAAGTCGTTATAGCAGGAGACTCCAATAATCGCCTGCTGGCCAAGCTGCTGCCGAGCAGTGTGCAGGTCGGTATCGTTTTTCCCAATATGCACGCCATCTGCCCCGATCATTTTGGCCAGCTCAATATCATCATTGATGATAAAGGTGGCTTGGTGTTGTTGGCAGAGAGCTTGTAGATATTTGGCATTGGCGAGTTTATCCAGATCGGAGCTGACTTTGTCTCGATACTGCACAATATTCGCCCCCCCTTTTAAAGCAGCGGCTACATCGTCCAGTAGTTGGAGTCCAGGACTCAATGTCGGGTCGGTAATGACATAGAGTCCTTGAATGGTCTGTTTAGTAGCAGGCATCGGGCTTATTTGAATTGTGGACTCATCTGTTTAATGCGGGCTTCCACTTGAGCAAAGTCCACTTCCCCAATTTTTTGATAAACAATTTTGCCATTGGGTGCAATCAAAAAGCTGGTTGGGGTGAGTTGAATGCCACCGAAAGCTTGGGCGATTTTGCCCTCTTTATCCATAATAAAAGTAAATGGATATTGATGACTTTGAATGAATTTCTGCACCTGCTCCTCAGGGTCATAATTCATGGAGACCGCTACCAGCTCAAAGCGATCGCCCAGGCGTTGCTTCATCTCAGCCAGTTTAGGCATTTCCATTACACAGCCAGGGCAGGTGGTTGCCCAGAAATTGACCAAAACAGGCTTTTTAGGGAGGGCTAAATTGAGAACCTCTCCATTGGCGGTTTTAATCTCAATTTTAGGGGCGGAGCCAAGCCCGTCTGAAAAAATGGTGAGATACACCAATGTGCCTAACAGCAGGACGACTAAACCACCAAAAAGTTTGCTACCAAGTCCTTGCATAATGCTTATTCCGTGACCACTTCG
>JALUXI010000054.1 GCA_027019045.1 Piscirickettsiaceae bacterium
CGACTCTTTTGGCTCTACCCCAAAACAGGTCGTACCCACCAGTTGCGGGTGATGATGAAGAGCTTGGGCAGCCCAATTTTGGGGGATGCCCGTTATGGTTCGGCGGAAGCGGTGAAGTTAGAAGATCGAGGTTATCTGCACGCCTATGCATTGAAATTTGATTGGCAAGGGGAGAGCAAGCAGTTTGTCTCTCCGCCAAAAACAGGCAAGTGGTTTGAGGCATTATGGAAAAACGAGAACAGCCCTTTTGGGAGATAAAAACACTAGATGAGATGACGGATGAGGAGTGGGAGTCACTCTGCGATGGTTGCGGTCTGTGCTGTTTAAATAAGTTGCAGGATGAAGAGACGGAAGAGATTGTCTATACCCGAGTGGTCTGTCCCTATTCGGATTTAGAAACGGGACGGTGTACGGATTATGCTAACCGTTCTGTGAATGTGCCTACTTGCGTGCCTTTGACCCGTGAACGGGTGGCAGAGTTTGATTGGTTGCCCGATAGTTGCAGTTATCGATTGATCTACAATGGACAGCCGTTGCCTGACTGGCATCCACTGGTCACGGGGGAGGCTGACAGTACTCGTAAAAGAGGTTATGGAATTACGGCGATTTCCGTGGTGGTGGATGCGTCTGATTTGGATTATGAAGATTATTTAATCGAAAAGCCATAGTCACTAATCAGCTCACCCCTGAAATCCGCCACTTCTGCGTTGGAAAATGGTCATTTACGGAACGAACATTTTCCGCCTTAAATTGACGAATTTCAGGGGCAATCTGAGCAGTTACAAGCCATAAAGGATAAGGATGAAAATACGCATTTTATTTCAAGTGATGATGTTGTCTGGGATTTTGTCATTATCTGCTTGTGGCGGCGGTTCATCAGGCGGAGGAGAGGAGACAAATTCAACAGAAGGGGGTAGTGGTGAAACTGCCTCTGTGCCTTCTTCATCTCATTATGTTCCGAAATTGGCAGATGATTTAACGATTCAGTTGGCTGTGGATGAACAGCATCCTTTGCAATTGCCCAATCGTTCAGCCGTGATGGAGGTGGATCTGTTTGATACTCCTGATGTGGATATCTCCAAAATCAAAGCCCAGTCCAAACTACTTTGCTATTTTTCGGCAGGGTCTTATGAAGATTGGCGGGCGGATAAAGATCAGTTTCCAGCGGAGATCATAGGCAATGATTATGATGGCTGGCCTAGTGAGAAGTGGGTGGATATTCGTTCCGATGCTCTAAAACCGATTTTGCAGGCTCGATTGGATCGAGCGGTGGCAAGGGGGTGTGATGGAGTGGATCCTGATAATGTAAATGGCTATCAGAACAATACAGGCTTTCCAATCACCGCTGAAGACCAGTTAGCATTTAACCGTTGGTTAGCAGAACAAGCACATCAACGAGGCTTGTTTATCGCTTTAAAAAATGAGGGGACTCAAGCGGCTGAATTGGTGAATGAGTTTGATGCGGTGGTGAGTGAGAAGTGTTTTGCCTATCAGGAATGTAGCCTATTTGACCCCTTTATTCAGCAAAATAAACCTGTTTGGGATATTGAATACACCAATGATACAATCGATTACAGCGACGGCAATCAGTGGAATAATTTTTGCCAACAGAGTAACCAAGCCAAACGCCATGGGTATTGGTTGCCTGATAATTTGGATGGCCGTTTTCGTCACAGTTGCCAAGTGAGTGAGCAGGTTTGGAATGATCTTTCGGTAGGATTTGGGGGTGGTAGCAGTGTCAAATTTGCTAGGCAGGGTGGAGGTGCAGTCTATGTTTCCGCAAAAGATTGGATCTTAAATCCAAATATGGATCAAGTCACTCGCTATCAGTCGATTCAACAGTTTGATGCCAATGCTTTTAAAGCGACACAGGCTCAACTGTCCAAAAGTGATTGGGTGGTGATGTGGGCAACCAAAAATTGGCAGCCTTACTGGTTTGATGTGAATGAATTGACAGCGTTATCTCAAGCGGGCAAGGGGTTGGTGTTTAATTATTGGTATTTTGGCGATCATTTAATGGAGGGGTTGCCTGATGCAGCGGGACGAGCTGCTTATTTGCAGAATGTTGCCCAATTTGGTGAGTTTCTAGCGCAAATTCCAGGCTCCAAATGGGTCAATTTTGAACCAGAATTTAATAAGGACAGCGTATTGGATACCGCTACACATCAGCAACAGTTTATTGACTTAATGCGTTCCGCTATCGATATCCTCAAAGCCAAAGATAATTCTGTTTTTGTCAGTTTAACGATGATGGATCGAGGACGGCGTAATCAGGCAGATACGGATGCAACTTGTGGGTACAAAAACTGCGCTTTAGGTGATAAAAGCGCTTGGGCGGAAACGCAGACGATTTATCAGGCCTTGTTACCGAAACTGGATTATCTCTCCTTTCAAAATATGGTGGGACAATTTAGTCGCAATCCACTGAATCCAGGTAGCTGGGATTCGCCCAACCCCATTGCTTATAAGGATGCCGAAATAGGAATTGATGACTTAGCGCAAAGATTAGCTAATTTTGCCCAATACCTTTCACAGGCCTACCATAAACCAGTGATGCTACCTTATTTGGCGATTGCCACCGCGACTTGGCAGGACAGTGATGGAAATGGCGTGGTGGATACTAATGAGGTGAATCCAAGTGGTTGGGAGGATAAGCTGGTGCAGATCTACCAAGATTTAAAATCCGTCGAGATTCAAGAGCAGCTCAAACAGTCTCAGTTTATGGGGCTTGCTGCCATGGAGTTGGTAGACAACCCGCAACATGATGCAGGTGGTTATCGCTTTTTTATGCAGAATGAGGATTGTTTAGGCTTGCTGAAAACTTCAGCTAGACCCGATGTAGATCCTGCCGCTTTTGGTGATGTACAGCCAAAGCATAATGCAGGCGGTATATCCATATTGGATGCAATGTTTTAGCGTTAAAATGTTTTATCAGAATTTTCTTAAAATCCCCAGTCCTGATGGTTGCAGGACTGGGGATTTTGGGGTTTTTCAGTGTTTTTTAATTTTTACGGCTGGATTTCTTGTTAAAATTCCGTGTATTTTTTAAAAATTTAGAAAGGAAGAAGATGTTACAGACGATTCGAGATCATGCCCAAGGTTGGATTGCTTGGATAATTGTGGGGTTGATTATTTTGACCTTTGCGCTGTTCGGGATTCAACAGTATGCCCAAGGCGAAAAGACGGTTTCTGTGGCAGAAGTGAATGGTGAGGATATTACCGCTCAGGCGTTTTTGACTATTTACAATCGCCAGAAATTGCGTTTACAGCAACAGTTTGGCGAGATGTATGACAAAGTTGTAAAAGATGATGAGCTGCGTAAAAAAGTGCTCGATGCTTTGATTCAGACGAAAGTGATTAAGCAGTATGCCAAAGCCCATCATATGGCGATTAGCGATCAGCAGTTGGCTGCCGTGATTCATGCTGCCCCAGTTTTTCACAAGGATGGTAAGTTTGACCAAGCTTTGTATGAAGAGATTTTGTCTCGTAATGGGATGAGTGTGGCGCAGTTTGAATTTGAGCAAAGAGATAACCTGTTAGAACAGCAGTTTAATCAATTGAGCCTAGCATCCACTTTTGCCACCCCTTCAGAAGTAGCACAGATTGCCGCTTTGGAAGGACAAGAACGAGAAGTGGCCTATATGGTGGTGCCTAAGTCAGCTTTTGAAAAGCAGGTGAAGGTGTCGGATGCGGAATTGAAGGCTTATTATGATAAGCATCAATCTGACTTTATTGAACCTGAAAAAGTCAAAATCGATTATCTCCTTTTGTCTAAACAGGGTTTAGCGAAAAAGATTCAGCCAACCGAGGAAGAACTGAAAACCTATTATGAAGAGAATAAAGA
>JALUXI010000055.1 GCA_027019045.1 Piscirickettsiaceae bacterium
GGCCAAACCGTGCCACTTTCACAGTTAGCTGAAGTCACCATCGGACAAGAATATCCACTGATTGAACGCCGCAACCGTGAACCCACCCTCAGCGTCTATGCCGAAGTCACCCCAGGTGTACAACCACCCGATGCCACCATGGCTGTCTGGAAAGGACTCCAGCCGATTATTCAAACCCTGCCACCTGGCTATCGTGTGGAAATAGGCGGCTCTGTCGAAGAATCCTCTCAAGCACAAGCCTCCATTAAAGCCAAAATGCCATGGATGCTTCTGGGTGTCACCTTCCTAATCATGCTCTATGTCCGCAGCTTCACCAGCCTCTTTATGGTACTAGTCACCGCCCCACTGGGGGTTATTGGTGCGGTTGCCGCCATGCTCCTATTCCATCAACCGCTCGGCTTTGTCGCCAATCTCGGCATTATCGCCTTGGGCGGGATTTTGATGCGGAATACACTGATACTGATTGCCCAAATCAAAGAGAATATGGAAGTTGAAAAGATGCGCACCGCTCAAGCGGTGATTGAAGCCACTGTCGCTCGCTCTCGCCCCGTCATCCTCACCGCCATGGCAGCCGTACTTGCCTTCACCCCATTGACGGAATCGGTTTTCTGGGGACCCATGGCCTATGTTTTGATTGGCGGGATCTTCATCGGCACCTTCATCACCCTCTTCTTCCTCCCCGCTCTCTATGCGGCTTGGTATCGTGTAAAACTTGAATCATGAGGAACAAGCTAGGCGAATATGTTAATGGAGGTAAGTAATGAAAAAGTCAGGCTTCTCCTTTACCAGCATCCTCATCCTCGCCGTGGTGATGACACTGTTTAAATATTTTGAAAACGACCATGCTTACGAAGATTACAAGCGAGAAGCACTGATGCGTCAAGTGGTTGAGCAAACGCCCATTCAGCCAGCAGAAAAAGTGGTCTTCTCACCCCCTCCTCAAACCTCTCCTGTCAGACAGCACGATATTGAACACCCTATCGATAATGTGGAGAAGACAAAATGAAACGATTTTTAGAACTATTAGCTGTCATCTTCGTAACAGGCGGGATTCTCGCTCTTGCCGTTTATCTCGACTGGCTAAAATACGAAGATGCCGCCTTCCTCCTCGGCGTTGCCGTCTTTATGCTCGGCATGAAACACGGCAGAAAACGGTCGGATTAAACGAAATGAACGGAAGTGATATTAGGTTACATAAGTTTCGAAATGGCCTTAATGGGTAACATCAAAGTCATCGTATCCACTGGGGATTCGATAAATCCATACTGCAAGTAAAAATCTTTTGCTTCAGGTGAAATCGCATGAACCAGCAATGCCTTAAAACCAACATCATGTGAAACACGATAGACTCGAAGAATGGCATCTTTTAATAGACCTGCTCCAACCCCTTTCCCCTGCATGGTAGTATCGACTGCCAATCGGCCTAAAATCATTACAGGTATAGGATCTGGCGCATTCCTAGCAATGTTGGAAGGTGATAACTGCCGTTCCACACTACCCGTCGCCAAAGAATAATATCCCATGACACGGTTTTCAGAAGTCACAACAAAGGTACGGCTACTCCCTGAAACTTGATTTTTCAAGGCGTGTTTTTTAAGCCAAGTGTTAAGGATGTCAACCCCACAATTAAATTGGCTAAAATCAAAATGACCCGTGAGTGGCTGAGGAGCAGTTAATTCTCCCAAGGTGATTGACTCCCCAAAAGTTTAGAGAGTTTCTCATTGCTAACAGGGGCATCTAACGCAGATTCAAAAGCTTTAAATTTAGCATCATCCAGTTGAAAGATACGCTGATCCAACAGTACTTCATGCGCTTTTTTACACGCCACACTCAAAATAAAAGTGCTTCTATCCACGCCTAACGCTTCTGCCGCTTTGTTTAAAAGAGACCTTTGAGACTCATTTATCCTCATATTGATGGTGGCGGTTTTTGACATCGTGCTACCCCTTTTTAGTCAACATTGATTGCACTTTTATTGTAGTGACAATGTAAACACAAATCAATCTACTTTGTTGAAAAGGATAGCGTCACTCCCTAAAAGAGAGTCGATAAACTCAAGCATCTTGACTTTAACAACTTAAATAGAGAACTTTGCATCAGTAAGGCGAGAAAAAAAGTGGTCTTCTCCCCGCTGCCGTCTTTATGCTCGGCATGAAACACGGCAGAAAACGGTCGGATTAAAAACTGTTGCTATTTGACTTTAAAGATTGGGTTTGTGATAATTGAACTATCGATTGGTGGCAAATAATCTCCTTGCGAATGCTGAGGGTTCTGGTTAAACCCAAAATGTTCTAAACCTAATTTGTCGTGAAGGCGAGTATGTTCAGTCAGAAAGCTGGCAAATTAGGGTAAATCGGTAGTGTTAGGAGCCTACCGCACCAATCAATTAGGGAAAGCTAACCACTTTCCCTTTTTTATTGCTACATTTCAATACGACTAAACAGCACCTTTCCTCTTTTCACGACACTGGCAAAGTACCTCAGATCTGTCTTATGAAATGAGGTTAACAATAACTCACCTTGACTCGTCTTTTTCACAGCCGCTTTATACATTTTATTCGAAATATAAACTCCCATAAATTATATGATACTAATGCATCACCTCTTTTAACGATGGAAGTTTTTTGAGCATCTGTTGAAACCACTCTTCTACTTTACCTGCATCTAATCCATATTCCGTCTCAAATTGAGACTCCCACTCGTATTGAGATGGGTAGCCATCTAAAATGGCTGCAATCATATACCGAGCGCCAATATTGTCATTGGGAACCATTTTTACGAGTGCCTTTAGATAAATAAGCGCCGCATCTGGATCACCAACTGTCCATAGTGCGAGTGCATAATGAAAAATAATCCGGATAATATGCCGATTTTCTATAAATCCCCACTCCATGCGTTTTGGGAACTGATGATTTTTTGAGATGAGTCTATATGCTCTGTTAAACCCTTCCTGTAGCATATCAAATGCTTTTTCACCTTGCTTTAGATATAAATAATAATCATGAAGTGTTAAGTAAGGGTCAAAATAATCGGGGTCTTTTTGAATTATTTTCTTTAAAATCGCTATACTTTTTTTAGGATCCTTTGTATCAGGCGAGTCTAAAAAATCCCAGTAAAGCTGACTCACTTCGTATCTATCTTTGTCGATAAATTCCTCTAATGCCCCAAAACCAAAGATTGTCCAATCTAGATCAGACGCTTTTTGCGAAACGCCTCCTGCACTCACGCCAAAATGAGAGGCCAATTTCTTTGCCGTAAAGCCCCCACGCCCTGTTTTACCCTCTCGTCGTAAATACAAAAAGAGCAAAGAGGCGGCCAACAAATCTAAATTCTTAGCAAGATTCACTTTATCAGGGTGTTCCTGAAACAACTTATCTAGCAGTTCAACCACTCCCGAGTCACCTTCCAAAAACTCATGGCTAAACTGACGGAGCTTTGCTTTAACCGCTTGATAATGATTCAGTTGTAAGGGAATGACTTTGTTTGAATCCATCGTGTTAATCCTTCTTTTCGTTTTAAACGCACCTGTTCAGCAATGGCTTTACCTTGAAAACCTGCTGCGATGATCTGTTGAATATCCACAGGTTCAGCAACTTTTTGCGCTTCAAGCCAAAATGCTTTTTGTGGATAGGGGGTGTTTTCAAAACCTTTTCGACCTAAGTGATCAGCTTCACAGCAGAGTAGGAGTTCGGCAAACTGTGCTGGTTTTTTGAATGCATTCGTCTGCTCAAGCACTTGGTAAATCGCATCCACCGCTCCTGCTTTGGCATAATCCAACCCTCGGTGAATCTCGCCATGCCAACGGGTGACCAGCTTGGCAAAAGCCGTTTCCACTTTAGGCACC
>JALUXI010000056.1 GCA_027019045.1 Piscirickettsiaceae bacterium
ATTATGTCCATCTGCTTGGCATTAGAACAGCCATTAAAAGTGGCTTATCTAGGCCCTGAAGGGAGCTATTCGCACGCCAGTGTGTTGAAACAGTTTGGTTCTTCTGTCCAGCCAATGGCGGTGTCAACAATTGAAGAGGTGTTTCAGACAGTTGAACAGGGTGAAACCAATTATGGCATGGTGCCTGTTGAAAATTCCAGCGAAGGGGTGGTAAAGGCGACACAAGAGGCGTTATTGCACACGGATCTGAAAGTGTGCGGTGAAGTCGATTTGCGGGTTCATCACTGCTTGCTCTCGAAATCCGAACAGCTTGAGACGATTCAAAAGGTGGTCGCACATCCTCAAGCGATTGGACAGTGTCGGCAGTGGTTGGACAATAATATGCCTTGGGTCGAGACAGAAGCGGTCTCCTCAAATGCATTGGCGGCTAAAATGGCTCAGGAGAATGCAACCCTAGCGGCGATTGCTTCTGAAGAAGCGGCACAGCTCTATCAGTTGAATATCTTGCAAAAGCATATTGAAGATCAACATGATAATACCACCAAGTTCTGGGTACTAGGCAAAGAGCATACAGATCCAAGTGGGGAAGATAAAACCGCTTTGATTCTCTCTATCCCTAATCGTGCGGGGGCTTTATTGGAGGTATTGAAGAGTTTTGCTGATCGCCAAATCAGCATGACCCGTATTATCTCTCGTCCCTCTTTGAATAAAAAATGGGATTATCTATTTTTTATCGATATTCTGGGGCATCAAGATGAAGTCAATGTGCAGCAAGCATTAAAAGAAGTATCTGAGCAGGCACAATTCTTTAAAATCCTCGGCTCTTTTCCCCTCTCTCCCCTTAAATAAATCTTCAGCAGAAAATGTCAGAAAAAATCAAAAAAATGCCAAAATCCCCAGTCCTGATGTCAGAACTTGATCAAATGGTGCTTCCACAGGTATTGAAAATTTCACCTTATGTGCCTGGTAAACCAGTAAGTGAGTTACAGCGAGAGTTGGGTGTACAGCAGGTGGTTAAGCTGGCCTCCAATGAAAACCCATTGGGTTGCAGTCCAAGAGCAACAGCGGCGATTCAAAATAGTTTATCGGAATTGGGGCGATACCCTGATGGCAGTGCCTATTATTTAAAGCAGGCACTGAGTGAGCATTTGGGGCGTCCTGCAGATGAGATTTTAGTGGGCAATGGTTCTAATGAAGTATTGGAACTGGTGGCACGAGCCTTTGCGACAGTGGGTGATGAAGTCATCTACTCACAATATGCTTTTATTGTCTATGCATTGAGTACCCAAGTGGTAGGAGCGACGGGAGTGGAAGTACCTGCTAAAGCGTATGGACATGATTTAATGGCCATGGCTGAGGCGGTGACGGAGCGGACGAAAATTATCTATTTGGCCAATCCAAACAATCCCACAGGGACTTTTTTTGAGCGGGCGGAATGGGAGGCTTTTTTACAAGCCGTTCCCCAGAATGTCCTGATTGTGCTAGATGAAGCCTATTATGAATATGTGGCAGAGATGGCAGAAGTGGACGGTTTTAGTGGGATGGATTATTTAGATGATTATCCCAATTTAATTGTCACTCGTACCTTTTCTAAAGCTTATGGGCTGGCAGCATTGCGAGTGGGGTATTTGGTTGCTCACCCACAGATTGTAGATTATTTGAATCGTATTCGTGAGCCTTTTAATGTGAATCATTTAGCCTTGGTAGCGGCAGAATCGGCCTTGCAGGATCAAGCTTTTGTCACTAAATCTGCGCAGGTGAATCGTGAAGGGAAGGTTGTATTGGAAGCATTTTTACAGCGTTATCACATTCCTTATATTCCTTCGGTGGGTAATTTTATTACCATTGAGGTAGGTGAGCAGGCGGCTGAGATCAATGAAGCGTTGTTATCGCATGGTGTCATTGTGAGACCTGTATCAAACTATGGGTTAAAGCATTATTTACGGGTCTCTATTGGTACGGCTGCTGAAATGCAGAAATTTTTATCGGCATTTCGAGAGGTGTTATTGGCCTTTGGAGTCATTACACCGCTTGAGGAGTCATCAGATGAAAGTGAATAAGGTGCTGGTGATTGGTGTGGGGCTGATTGGCGGCTCCTTTGCCAAAGGGTTGCGGAAGCGGCAGTTGGTTGAAGAAGTGGTCGGTTTTGGCTTTCATCCTGAGAAATTGCAAAAAGCAGTAGAACTCGGTGTGCTAGATCGTTACGAAACGCACCTTCCTACGGCGGTAGCGGAAGCCGATTTGATTATGCTGGCCGTGCCTTTAGGGGCGATGTCATCACTTTTAGAAGAGATGAACCCCTATTTACGCCCTGAGACCATTTTGACCGATGCAGGCAGTGCAAAATGCAGTGTGATTGAAGCGGTGAAATCTGTCTTTGGTCACTTACCTTCCTCTTTTGTGGCAGGCCATCCAATCGCAGGTAAAGAGAGCAGCGGGGTGGAAGCGGCAGATGGCAATCTATTTGTGAAACACCGTGTGATTTTAACGCCAACAGAAGAGACCGATGCTAAGGCGATACAAGCGGTTAAGCAGTTGTGGCAGGGACTGGGCGCTTGTGTATCGGAAATGTCGCCAGCGTATCACGATGAAGTACTGGCTGCGACCAGTCATCTTCCGCATCTATTGGCGTTTAATTTGGTGGATTTATTGAATGAGCATGAAGCATTAGGCAATGTCTTTCAATATACCGCAGGCGGTTTCCGTGACTTTACTCGTATTGCTTCGAGTGATGCGACCATGTGGCGAGATATTGCGGTGAATAATCGTGAAGCGATTGTTAAGTGGCTAAAAAATTATCGAGACAGCTTAGATGGGATGATTGAGTTGGTGGAAGACAAAAGGGGCGACCAACTGTTTGAGCTGTTTCAAGCTGCCAAAGAGGCGAGAGATTTGCATATTGTCCAACGAGGCAAAGAACTACAAGATTGTGATTTTGAGTGAGAAAAGATGAGTAATATTCGTTTTAAAGTACAACCCAGTGGGCCGATTAAAGGACGCATTCGTGTACCTGGAGATAAGTCCATTTCTCATCGTAGCATTATGCTCGGAGCGATTGCAGAAGGCACCACCACGGTGACAGGATTTTTAGAAGGGGCAGACAGCTTAGCCACCTTAGCCGCCTTTAAAGAGATGGGCGTGGAGATTGAAGGACCAGATGATGGAAAGGTGACCATTCAAGGGGTTGGGTTAAGAGGGTTAAAAGCCCCTTCAAGCCCTTTAGATATGGGGAACTCTGGTACGGCAATGCGGCTGATGGCAGGGATTTTGGCAGGTCAGGCATTTGACAGTGAACTGATTGGCGATGCGTCACTCTCGACCCGTCCGATGAAACGCGTGACTGACCCTTTACGCCTCATGGGAGCGGAAATTGAAACGGCTGAAGGTGGCACGCCACCACTGAAAATTCATGGTCGCCCAGAAGGTTTGCAGGGGATTGATTATGAATTACCCATGGCGAGTGCTCAGGTGAAATCTTGCGTATTGTTAGCGGGACTCTATGCAGAAGGGAATACCTGTGCCACCGAGCCTGCCCCGACCAGAGATCATACGGAAAGGATGTTGCGAGGGTTTGGTTATGAGGTGGCATCACAGCCTTTGGGAGAGGGTAAAACCAAAGTCTGTTTGCAGGGAGGGGGAAAGTTGAAAGCGACACATATTGATGTGCCTTCTGACATCTCTTCGGCGGCCTTTTTTATGGTGGCAGCGGCGATTACACCCAATTCAGATTTGGTGATTGAGCATGTTGGCATTAACCCAACCCGTACAGGCGTGATTGATATTTTAAAGCTGATGGGAGCAGCT
>JALUXI010000057.1 GCA_027019045.1 Piscirickettsiaceae bacterium
ATTGAGGATGAAGAGACACTTCAAGCTGTGGTACAGTCTAATATCGATTTTGGACAGGGTTATTATTTAGGTCGCCCCGATTCGATTGAAAAATGGCTGGCTAAGGTTGCTTTTAATCTTTGATGATGAGTTACTCTCAGTTCCCCTTGAAATTCGCTGCCTCCGTCTTGAATTGACGAATTTCAGGGGTAATCTAAGCAGTTACCTACGATTTAGCCTTTAGCGTTATTTCTTTCCGTAAAGGGTTTCGGGGTCAATCAGTGGATTGGTGAGGATGGTGGCTTGTTTGCCGTCGGTGGCGGTGTAGAAACAGCTTTTACGACCCGAATGACAAGCAGGGCCAGTTTGGTCGACCAGTAGCAATAGGGTATCGCCATCGCAATCAATCCGAAGCTCTTTGAGCAGCTGAATCTGTCCAGAGGCTTCTCCCTTTCGCCAATAGTTTTGACGAGAACGAGACCAGTAGCAAACTCGCCCCGTTTTCAGCGTCTCTTCCAGCGATTGGGCATTCATCCACGCCATCATCAACACTTCTTTGGTGTCATACTGCTGAGCGATAGCGGGAATTAACCCCTTTTCATCAAATTTCAGCTGGTTTTTCAACATTTTCCAGTCAAAAGCCTCACCCTGTTTCGCCTTTTCTAAGGCCTTAAAGGTCATCGGGACTGGGGATTTGGGCATTTTTGTTGAATGTTTGCTGTTTTTTTCGTTGGTTTGAGACATAAACTTATTTCTTTTTGCGTTTCGCTTGAGCGAAGGCTTGGGCGAATGGGTTGTTGCTGATGTCTTCTTTGACGGGTTCAGGCTTTTTCGCCACCACTTGCGATTTGCGTCCTTTTTCTAGCATCGCATTCATCAGCTCTGCGGTGGCACGGGCATCGGCCAAGGCGTCATGAGCATCCCCTGGGAAAGGCTTGCCGAGGATTTTTTCATAGGCATCGGTGAGCTTAGGGGTTTTATAGAACCAATACATCTTCTCATTCTGCCAACGCAAGGCACCGACTAGGTCTTTCGCCAGTTCTGCGGCATCTAGCCACTGGTTGTAGTCTAGTTCAAATGGCAAAATCTTTTTCGCCGCACTCTTTTCAAGATAGGCAAAGTCGCTCTCGGTACTGTAAGCCAGCACCACATCTGCTTCATCTAAAATGCGGTGAATCTCATCCCAAGCTTGGGATAACATCGGTGCATTTTGTACCATTTCGGTAGTGATATTATGCTTTTCGTTCTCAGGGATGTCGTAGCCTGGGTTGATCAGTTGGTTGTAAATTTCATTGCCGTCTAAATCGCAAATTGAGACTTGGATAATGTCCGCCGAGTCTTTGGAGGAGACATCAGTGGCTTCAATATCGATACAGACGACATTTTTACCTTTCAGCTCTTGATCTTTCTCTTTTAGCTTAAACAACGCATCATTGCGGCGTTCACGAATCAGGTTCAGTACTTCAGATTTGGTGAACTCTTCCACCAAACTGTGGATTTTCTCTTTGAGCTTTTTCACCGAGCGTTTAAGAGAAGCTCGAATGCCTTTTTCATTAAAAGGCGCATCGCCTTGATGGCGTTTCTCTGCCGCTTCGACAGATTTGTCAATCATCTGATCCACGGTATGCGGCTCGCCATTGATCATCAGCTGATTCAAAATGGTATCAACAATCTTATTCGTATTGAAATCAAGTGATTCTAGCGGCGGAATTTTCAGCATCGCAGTGGTCAACGCCTTCTCCCCTTTGGCGGGAGAGGCAATGACTTGAATCCCTTTAATGTCCAGCCCATCAGAGGCAGCGACCGCTACAATGTACTCTTTGATCGGCTGGTTGCGTTTGTCGATAAAAATTAACTGTGCATTACTTTTTTCTGGGGCAGCAGTTTTGTTTTCAGGTTGTTCACTCATGATTCGGTCGCTTTGTAGTTAAATGAGGGATATTTTAGCAGAAGCACTCGGTCTGCTCTGACTAAATCATGCCCAAACTGGAAAAGCGAGTTGGGTATTGATTTAGTCTTTCCACTTGATTGAACAGCCCATGCTGGGGATTTGCTCTTTGGGGCCTTTGCCTGTTTGAGCGACTTGAATCATCGCCTCTAGCAGGTCTCGTTTGACATCGGCGGGAGCGGTTTCTTTGCGAGAAGCGTCGAGTCGTCCACGGTATTGTAGTTTGAGATCTTTGTTATAGCCAAAAAAGTCTGGGGTGCAGACAGCCCCATAGGCTTTGGCAACGGCTTGAGTTTCGTCGAGGACATAGGGGAAAGGGTATTGAAACTGCTCGGCGACGGCTTTCATGTTCTCAAAGCTGTCTTCTGCATACTCGGTGGGGTCATTGGACATGATGGCAATGCTGTTGATGCCATATTCATCTCGTAACTTGCGAGTATCATCAACCAGTCGTTGTTGAATCGCTTTCACATAGGGGCAGTGGTTGCAGATAAACATCACCAAAAGCCCATTTTCACCCTTGGCTTTCTCCAGTGTCCACATTTCACCATCAACACCAGGCAATTCAAAATCAATCGCAGGGGCATCAAAATCACAAACAGGGGTGGTTAAACTGACCATGGTATTTCTCCTTAATAGAGAGCTTTGCACGAGATGGCTCCACGGATAAAAAAGGCTAAAATTCCCCGACTCTTCGTTGAGAAACTTGGAAATAGCTGGCTATTCCCTGCGTTTTCCGCCTCGATTCGAGAAATTTTATCTCTTTTTTCTCTCGCATCTCACTCATGCAAAGCTCTCTAATAAACTGATTTTCTGTGTCCAATTTTTAAGATATGAATTTTTCTATGATCCCAATCCACATCAAATAAAACCCGATAGTTGCCTACTCTAAGCCGATAGTGGGCAATGGGGTGATTTTGTAAGGATTTGATTTGAGATAGGTTGGGGAAGTGTTTGAGTGCTTCGATTGAGGTTTTAATTTGAGGAAGGGCTTTCGGTGTGATTTTCTTAATATCTTTATAAACGCTTTTAGCGAATATGACTTCAAACATTTAAGGCATCCCAGAATTCATCGTGCGATATTGACTCTCCTTGTTGGATTTCTTCACGACGCTGTTCGATTTCTGTTTTTAATGCTTGATATTTTTCTTGTTTGAGTAGAAGTTTGGCGAAATAGGTCACTTTTGCTTGATCAGATTGATCCAGCTCTTCTACTATTTCTATCGTATCACTTCTCATTTTGGAAACCTCCAGACAATAGGCAAGCCTCCACTTAAGTTTAAGTAGAGGCCATGTTTTGCTAAGCTTTGGCTTGCTGATAAAGTTCGTTGACTTTGTTCCAGTTGACGACATCCCACCAGGCTTGCATATAGTCTGGACGACGGTTTTGGTAGCGGAGGTAGTAGGCGTGCTCCCAAACATCTAGCCCTAGAATTGGCGTACCTTTGACTTCAGCAATGTCCATCAATGGGTTATCTTGGTTAGGGGTTGAGCAGATTTCGAGTTTGCCGTCGTTGTTGACGATCAACCATGCCCAACCTGAACCAAAGCGGGTGGCACCTGCGGTGTTGAATTGGGTTTTAAATTCTTCAAAAGAACCAAAGGTGTTGTTGATGTCATCTGCCAAGGTGCCTTCTGGTGTCCCCATGCTGTCAGGAGTCATGATTTCCCAGAAGAAGGTGTGGTTCCAGTGACCGCCCCCGTTGTTGCGGATGGCTGGTGAAAGTTGACCCGCATTGGCAATCAATTCTTCTAAGCTTTTGTCTTCAAGCTCTGTGCCTGCAATGGCATTGTTGACATTGTTGATATAGGTTTGATGATGCTTAGTGTGGTGAAGCTCCATAGTTTGTGCATCAATGGAGACTTCTAAAGCAT
>JALUXI010000058.1 GCA_027019045.1 Piscirickettsiaceae bacterium
GATATCACCAATCCTGCCAGGGCATAAAAAACCGCCGTCAATAACCAATAACGATAACTTTCAGTCGGATTGAAATTAGTAATCGCCACCCCAATTAAAGACACGACCACCACCAAAAACAATGTCCACTCTTCTAACTTTTTATGACGCCTAATCGCCCTAATTTCCAAATTCATCCCTCTCTCCTAATCATGCTCAATAGAAAGCTGATTACGCCCTCTATGCTTAGCAATGTACAATCTTTCATCCGCTTTAACAATCCACTCATCTAGAGTACACTTGTCAAGCTGCTCTGGTGAGATGCATATCGCACCAGCTGAAACCGTCACCCAATCCACCATCGGATTCACGCTTGGCTTCCATATTTGATGGCGTAATGATTGTTGTATGTTTTGATACAGGCTCTGACATGTTTCAACTGTCACCCCTTTCAGAACAACCAAAAACTCCTCACCTCCCCACCTACAAATTTCTGAATCCACCCCTTTACCAAATGAATCCCTGATTACATCCGAAACCCGCCTAAGTACTTCATCTCCATAAGCATGACCTTGTGTATCATTGACCTGCTTAAAATAATCAATGTCAAACATCATCAACAAAATCTCAGTCTTTTCAGAAACTGCCTGCTCAGAAAAAAGAGACAAAGATTCATACATTTTTCTCCGATTTACCAGTCCTGTTAAAGTATCCCGTTCACTTAAAACTTGAAACTTTAATCGCTCATTTTCCAAAGATTCAGCCAAAAGCTTCTCATGCGTAATCTCCAAAATCACACCATGTGCCAATAAAGGCTGCCCCCTCTTGTCTCTTAAAACCACTTTTGCCTGACTCTTAAAGAACTGTTTTCCCCCCAAAGGACTTAGATAAGGAAATTCATTCTCATAAACATCCGTTTGTCCTTCTAACATCTCCTGATACTCTCTGAAGATCTCATCAGCCGCCTGTTGGTTCTCTTCCGCAACATGACGATTATAATCGCCCGCAATAGGACAGAACTGGGCAATGGAGTACTTATTTTGAGGAGTAGAAGTCAGATTAAAAGCGCTCACCATTTCATCATTACAATAGAAAAAATCAGGGTCATTCAAGTAATCAATAAACCACCAACACACCCCACGAAAATTACTATCCTGAAGTATTTCCTCAAAAAGCTGTCGCTTACAACGAACTTGTTCAACAAATAATGCACTCACCATGCCTCCTCAATTGGATCTCGACTCCACACCCGCAACCTAACAGTGATATAGAGCTTTGCTGCATGAGTGGGGGAGTTTTAGCTTTTTTAATCCGTGTTACCATCTCGTGCAAAACCCTCATTATAAATGCTTTATATCGATATCTCACCAAAAAGCTTTCTACCCAAATCCTCAGATAGAAATTAGATAAAGCGTGCTGCACCTTGTCTGCTAGGGGCTTGCAAAAAATCTTAGCTTCACCATCGGTTAAGCAGGCATTTTTTGTGAGTCCATAGCTGGCAAGGAGTGGGGCGATTTGCCGATTTCTATCTGAGGATTTGGGTTCTACAAGAAGGCAGGAAAAATGCACTCAAGATAACAATAGAAGTTTAGGAAGGCTATACAAAATTGACACAATGCCATTTTATAGACGAAAAAAAACCTATAACCAACGCCCGCTAAGTTGTTGAAGTTACAGGTTTTAGAATGTGGTAGCGGGGGCTGGATTTGAACCAACGACCTTCGGGTTATGAGCCCGACGAGCTACCAAGCTGCTCCACCCCGCGTCAATTTGATAAGGCGTATTATAGGCAGTTTTCAGAAGTTTGCAAGCTCTATTTCATAAAATTGTCATATTTTCTTTTAGACAGTTTTGAATTTACTTGACTGACTGTACTAACTCGCACAGATCTCGCACAGATTCCTATAACTCCTTATCACTACTGTTTAGCTTGAGTTCTATTCCCTAAAAAATGGACTAAGTTATAACGGTAGATAAACCCTGGGAAGGCAAAAATCATAAACATAAACAGTGTCACCGTATAAAACTCCCAGCCTTGCTGATGCACATTTCCCATCGCTTTCAGCTCCAGAAGATAAGCAAATATCCCCATCAGTAGATAGTAAAAGAACCACTCGCCCAATGTTAACCAAATGCTTTTGCGACTTACGGGAATAAACAGAAACAACTTATTTGGAAATATAAAAGGGATGTTGGCCAGCACAATGGCGGTAATCAATAAAATATTGACTGCTAGATCTAAACTCATAAAAGGATTCCTTCGAAACTAAAAGAGCCCTCTTTGGGCTCTTACATAAAATCAGTGCGTCAACGCCACTGCATTGTAACAGAGATTGATAAAGCCAGAGGGGATGAGCCCAAATACTAATAGGGCAATCGCAACGAAGCTTGCCGTCCATTGTGTTGTACGATTCACAGCCTTAATTGGCGTGGTATCTTCTGGCACATCAAAGTACATCACCTTAACGACTCTCAAGTAGTAGAAGGCACTGATAACGGCAGTGATTACAGCAACTACGGCCAACCATACAAATCCTGCTTTAACCACTTCTTCAATCACCATCAGTTTCGCGAAGAAGCCGATAAACGGAGGCACACCCGCCATAGAGAACATGGCAAATAGCATCATCAATGCTAACCAAGGATTACGTGCATTTAATCCTTTGAAATCATCAATACGATCAAACTCTTGACGCCCTTTACCTAGGACGATCATCATACCAAAACCAACCAGTCCTGTTATGGCATAAACCAATACATAGTACATTGCCGATGCAAACCCATCAAAAGTCCCAGCAATGAAACCTAAAAGAATGAAACCGACATGACCAATCCCTGAGTAAGCTAACATACGCTTAAGGTTGTCTTGGGCTATGGCAACAATAGATCCAACAATAAGGGAAAGAACGGTCACAATGATTAAAAGTTGTTGCCAATCCTTTAATAATCCAGGCATCGCTTCAACCATCAAGCGATATACCATCGCAAAGGCGGCTATTTTAGGGATTGTTCCTAAAAACAGAGTAACAGCAGTCGGTGCACCATGATACACATCAGGCACCCACATATGGAAAGGCGCCCCACCCATTTTAAAGATCAGACCAATGACGACGAAAACCACGCCGAAAGCTAAGACTGTATGATCCACCTGACCTGTGGCAATAACCGCAGCAATCTTATCAAAATTGATTTCACCCGTCGCACCATAAATCATGGAGAAACCGTATAACAACATCCCTGTTGCCAAAGCACCCAATACAAAATATTTAGAGGCCGCCTCAACTGCAACACCTGAATTACGATGAAGTGCGATAATGGCATACAAACTCAGAGACATGATTTCTAGACCCAAGTACAGCGTGATCAAGTTATAGGCTGAAATCATGACAAACATGCCTAAAATAGCAAACAGACCTAGAACATAAAACTCACCACTACCATACTTTTTCTCTTGCATAGAGGTTCTAGCAAATAGAAAAATGCCCAAAGCAATCAATACGGTAAAAATCTTTAAGACATCTGATAAGGTATCACGGACAAAACTGCCATCAAAAGTGACAATCTGATGCACGGTAAAGCTATCAACAATTAACCAGCCTACAATAATTAAAGAAAGTTGCGTAGCATAGTAAGTCGCATTCTGGCAACGCTTGCTCCAGATTGTATCCCCAATCAAAACAACTGAGGCTAGAATCAACAGGGCAATTTCTGGGATTGCCGGTGCAAAATTTGGAATTACAAAATTCATATTATCGACTCACCTATTTTTATAATTTTGATGTGGTTGCTTGAATGAGCAAATGGTTGATGGAGTGACTCATCACTTCAATCACTGGTGCAGGATAAACACCCAATCCCACAACAGCAATAGCCAAAGCAGTCATAATGGCAAACTCTCGTTTATTTAAATCTGTCATAGAAGCGACATTTTCATTGGAAACTGCACCAAAAAAGACCCGTTTAACCATCCATAAAGTATAGCCAGCACCAATAATCAAAGTTAATGCAGCTAAAGTACCGTACCAAATATTGGCTTTAAAGGAGGAGATAATAACCATGAATTCTCCCACAAATCCTGAAGTACCTGGCAATCCCACATTGGCCATCGCAAATAGCACGGCAAAAAAGCCAAACCAAGGCATGACATTCACAACCCCACCATAGGCCTTGATTTCACGCGTATGCAAACGATCGTACAGCACACCAATGGCTAAGAACATCGCTCCAGAAATAAAGCCATGAGAAAGCATTTGTACCATCGCACCTTGCATTCCAATCACAGAACCTTGAGCATTCCCTGTATTTTGAACAATGTCATACACTAAAAACATCCCCAGTGTCACAAATCCCATATGAGAAATAGATGAGTATGCCACCAGTTTCTTCATGTCTGACTGAACCATGGCGACCAATCCAATATAAACAATAGCAATCAAGGAAAGTGCAATGACCAACCAATCCAAAGTCATCGAAGCATCAGGCGTAATGGGTAGACTAAAACGAACAAAGCCGTACCCCCCCATCTTTAACATAATAGCCGCCAGCACTACAGAACCCGCTGTCGGTGCTTCAACGTGCGCATCGGGCAACCATGTATGCACAGGGAACATAGGAATTTTGACCGCAAACGCAATTAAGAAAGCTAAGAAAATCAGAATCTGAGCCGTCATGCCTAAAGGCATTGCTTGGAAATCTAAAATTGAGAAGCTTCCACTTTGATAATACATATAGATGAAAGCGACCAACATGAAAACAGAACCGAAGAAGGTATATAAGAAGAACTTCAAGGTCGCATAAACACGACGAGGCCCACCCCATTTACCAATGACGATGAACATTGGAATCAACAAGGCTTCCCAGAACACATAGAACAACACGGCATCCAGTGCAACAAATACACCGACCATCATCCCTCCCATAATCAGGAAGGCTCCCATATACTGCTCGACGCGTTCTTTAATCACTTCCCAAGCAGAAGCAATCACCAACACTTGAGTAAAAGTTGTCAATAACACCAATGGCATTGAAAGACCATCTACACCCAAATGGTAATGAATATTAAAAGCAGGAATCCAGCTTGAATACTCAACAAACTGCATTTTTGCTGTCGACACATCAAACTGCGTCCAAAGCGGCAAAGAAGCCACAAATGTCAATAAGGCCACTGCCAGAGAGAGCCATTTGGCAACTGTGGGTCGATCACGACCGATGAATAATACCAGCAGACCACCGATAATGGGTAACCAAACTAAGGTACTTAAAATTGGAAGACCAAACATATCTAAACTAATCCTTTATTATTCTTATCAATTACCACAAAACCCAGATCAACATACCCAATAGGCCAAAGATCATCACAAAGGCATAATGGTAAATGTATCCAGTCTGCATGGTACGCATGGCTCGAGCGGCATTGTAGACGCTCATAAAGGTATTGGTAACCAATCCAGTATCGATGAGTTTCACATCGATCTTCTGCCAGAAGAAGTTGCCTAACTTCAAGGCACCTTTTACAAACACAATTTCATTGAATTTATCGAATCCATAGCCTGCCTCAAGGACTTTGTAACCTCGAGGACACGCATTTTTAATCTTCTCAGGAATCGCAGGATTCTTAATATAGAAGTACCAAGCGATGAAGACACCAGACAAGGCCAACATCACAGGCAGTGACATAAATCCATGAAGTGCCATCCCTAATGCGCCACCCTCAACAAAATGGTGCATATAGATTTCATGCAAGACATTATGCTGCTCAAATACGGTGATTGCATCAGCGAAATAACTACCCGATAAAATGGGACCCACCAAAGGAATCCCAATCACCACCGCTGGAATACTCAACATAATCAATGGGAAAGTAATCACCCAAGGAGATTCCTTAATGTGGTGGTTCTTCACATATTCACTCTCTTCACCGTGGAACACGATAAAGAACATACGGAAGCTATAGAAGGCAGTAATAAAAACCCCCGCCAATAACAAAATATAAGCGAACCCAGAACCCCATACATCCGCTTCATGGACCGCTAATAAAATTGAATCTTTAGAATAAAAGCCTGCAAAACCAGGGAAGCCAATCAAAGCAAGAGAGCCGATCAACAGTGCCCAATAAGTAATTGGCATATATTTCTTCAAACCACCCATTTTTCGAATATCTTGGTTGTGGTGCATCGCAACGATAACCGAACCAGCGGCCAAGAAGAGCAAAGCTTTAAAGAAAGCATGCGTCAAGACATGGAACATCCCTGCTGCGTAAGCTGAAGCCCCTAGCGCAGCGGTCATGTAGCCCAACTGAGATAATGTCGAGTAAGCAACCACGCGTTTAATGTCATTTTGGATAATCCCCAACAGTCCCATGAAGAAAGCCGTCAAAGCACCAATAATCAAAATAAAGCTTAATGCCACCTCTGATAATTCATAGGCGGGTGATAAACGAGCGACCATAAAAATCCCTGCCGTGACCATTGTCGCAGCGTGAATCAAAGCAGAAATAGGCGTGGGGCCTTCCATTGATTCTGGTAACCAAACATGCAGAGGGATCTGAGCCGATTTACCCATCGCCCCAACAAAAAGGAGTAATACCATCACTGTAATGACTGACCACTCTACACCTGGAATGAAACTGATAGTCTTCCCAACTTGAGCATTCAGACCCGCAAAAAACTCTTGGTAATCCATGGTGCCGAAATACATGAATACCATCGCAATCCCAAGAATAAATCCAAAGTCACCAACACGGTTGACTAAGAATGCTTTAAGGTTTGCCTGAATTGCTGATTCTCGTTTCATATAGAAACCGATCAACAGGTAAGAGACCAGCCCCACGGCTTCCCAACCAAAGAACAGTTGTAGGAAGTTATTCGCCATCACCAGTGACAACATCGAAAAGGTAAAGAGCGAAATATAACTAAAGAATCGCTGGTAATAGGGGTTGTCATGATCATAGTCTTCATCATGATCCATGTATCCTATGGTATAGATATGCACCATCAATGAAACAAAAGTCACCACTAACATCATGGTCGCCGACAGGCTATCAATCATATACCCCAACTCAAACTTGATTCCTTCAGCTTGGAACCAAGTATATAGAGACGCATTGTAAGGTGCATGACCATCAAGTACGAAAAGCTTAAAGACATAAGCTGCCAAAACCGTTGAAATAAAGACACCTAGAATGGTGACCGTATGTGCTCCTTTACGCCCAATTTGACGGCCAAATAGACCCGCAATCATTGAGCCGATGAGAGGAGAAACTAAGATAACAGTTAAAATTGTATGTAACAAAGCTGTATTCTCCTATCCTTTAAGTGAGTTAAGGTCATCCACATTGATGCTTTTACGGTTACGGAAAACCAGCACAATGATCGCCAAACCGATGGCCGCTTCTGCAGCTGCAACAGTCAGAATGAAAAAGACAAAAATCTGCCCAGTCACATCATTTAAATAAGATGAAAAGGCCACTAAATTGGTATTGACGGCCAATAGCAATAGCTCAATAGACATCAATAACACAATAATATTCTTACGATTTAGGAAAATGCCCGCCATGCTAATGGTAAAGAGGACAGCCCCAAATACAAGGTAATCAGATAAGGCAATCATTCTTCTTTCTCCTCTTTTTTAATCTCTGGCTCAACAACAGGGGCCATTTTGATCATTTCAAAACGATCTTTTGCCTGTACCTTCACCTGGGCATCAATATCTTGATACTGTACTTCTTTAGGCGGACGACGACGCAAGGTCAGCGAGATGGCTGCCACTATCCCAACCAACAACAACACTGCGGCCAAGATAAAGGCATAAACATGAGTGGTATAAAGTGGCACAGCAATCATTTTGGTATTGCTTGCATCAGCAGGTAACGGTGTAGGAGCAGGGAAAGCTTGTAAACCGAATCGGTCTGGACCCACCACCATATAAATCAATGCAAAAGTGGCCAAGGCGGCTACGGCACCAATCGGTAGATAACGGGTAAACCCTTCCTTCAGCACAACAAGGTTAATATCCAACATCATTACCACAAATAGGAAAAGCACCATCACCGCACCTACATAAACCAAAATCAGCACCAAACCTAAAAATTCAGCTTGTGCCAAAATCCACAGTCCCGCTGTTGCGATAAAAGCTAAAACCAACCACAAGGCGGCTTTTACGGGGTTTTTCACTGTAATCATCATCAATCCAGATGCAGCGGCAATGAACCCTAAAAGATAAAAAATAAATGTTTCAAAAGTCATGTTCTGTTCACTCGCCTCTTATTACCGATACTTCGCATCAGCTGCTTTGTCTTTTGCAATTTGAGCTTCATGCTTATCACCAAAAGCCAACAGCTTCTCCTTGGTCATAATATGCGGACCTCTCTCTTGAAACTCATATTCAAAAATACGGGTTTCAACAATCGCATCCACGGGACAAGCCTCTTCACAGAAACCGCAATAGATACATTTGAACATATCAATGTCATACTGCGTGGTTCGTCGTGTGCCATCTTCTCGTTCTTCGGATTCAATCGTAATGGCATTGGCTGGACAAACCGCCTCACACAATTTACAGGCAATGCACCGCTCTTCTCCATTCTCATAGCGCCGCAAGGCGTGATGACCACGGAATCTTGGAGACAGGGGCGTTTTCTCTTCTGGATAACGCACCGTAATTTTTTTCTTAAATAGATAGCGACCTGTGACCGCAAGCCCTTGAAACAGCTCGGTCAGTCCAAAGGTTTTAATCTGATGTTTGATAAATTGAATCATGGACAACCTCTACTAATTAAACCAAGGACCTAGCTTAAAGTACTGCATTAAGCCGACAACAAATACCCAAACGATGGTTAAAGGAATCAACACCTTCCAGCCTAAACGCATAATTTGATCATAACGATAACGCGGGAAAGTAGCACGGAACCATAAGAAGAGGAATAACAAGAAAGCGACTTTCAGCGAAATCCAAACAATCCCAGGCACCCAAGCAAATAGCGTTTCTAATCCAGGAATCCCTTCAAAAGGTGACAACCATCCTCCCATAAACATAATGGCCGTCATAAAGGAGATCAAAATCATCATGGCATATTCTGCAAGGAAGAAAACGGCAAATGCCATCCCAGAGTATTCGACATGGAATCCCGCCACAATCTCCGACTCCCCTTCTGCCACATCAAAAGGCGCACGGTTAGTTTCGGCTAAGCCAGAAATAAAATAGACAACGAACATCGGCAACAATGGAATCCAATACCAGTGCCAGAAGCCTCCTTGCTGATGCTCAACGATTTTGGTCAAATTCATCGTATCCGCCACCATCAATACCGTCACCAATGCAAATCCCATCGCAATTTCATAAGAGATTTTTTGTGCAGAGGCACGCAAAGCCCCTAAGAAAGCATACTTAGAGTTAGATGCCCAGCCCGATACGACAATCCCATAAACAGCGATTGAAGCGACAGACAATACATATAACACGCCTGCATCAATATCAGCCACCACTACACCGTCATCAAAAGGAATCACCGCCCAAGCCGCAACAGCAGGCGCAATCGCTAAAACGGGTGCGATCACAAACAGATAGATATTAGATTGCGCAGGTAACACAATCTCTTTCATAATCAGTTTCAACGCATCTGCAATCGGTTGAAGCCAACCCGCAGGCCCGACACGGTTAGGTCCCATTCGAACCTGCATATAACCAATAACCTTACGCTCGGCAAATGTTAACCAAGCGACAGCTAGCATGACAGGCAGGATTACCGCAACCGCCTGCAATAATAAAGTAATTAAAATGGCCAACCAGTCATAGAGGAATGAAGACAGCCAATTTTGTAACGCATTAAACATCTTGTCTACTCCTTATACTGGTTTAACGGTGGCACAACCACTGTGAAAAGCAGCCGTTGAGATTAAACCTTTGTCAATCAACACAACCTTTTCAGGTAGACCTTCATCAACAACAGCAGCTAAAGTCACTTCAACACCGTCTTGGAATACCATTACTTCATCTGAATCACAACGAGATAACCGTGCAGCCACTTGAGGAGCATCATGTGCTGCCTGTAGAGATGGAGAGCGACGAACAATGGCATCACTTCCATAAAGAGGCATCATAGGCACGCAGTAGGTATCGCAGTCAGTATTGTGTAATTCGAATGCAAGTTCAGAGGTATCAACAAAATGCCGAACTTCCATCTCTGGAATCTCAGCAAGGACTTCATTACTGTGCGTATAGTCAAATCCTTCCACACCACATAAGTTCCCTAATACTCGTAATACTTTCCAACCTGCTTTTGCCTCACCAGGCGGATTGACTGCGGGCTTAAACGATTGCTTTTGACCCATTGCATTGACAAAGGTGCCTGCTGTTTCAACATAGGCCGCAATCGGCAATAATACATCGGCATAAGCCTGCTGTTGATCACTGTTAAATAGCGTAAAGTTCACCACAAACTCAGCTTGTTTCATCGCTTCCAAGGCTTTGACACCCTCTTGACAGTCTAACTCAGGCTCCACACCGTAGTTAACATAAGCTTTCATCGGTACCGTAATCATCGACTCAACAGGCACCCCACCAAATTCAGGCGTGGCATTCACCCAGTTTACACCGACTTCATTTGCCGCCATTGGCAGAATATCTACCTGAATCCCCGTCAACTGACCCAACAATTGCGTCACTTTTACAAATTGTGAATAGTTGCTGTCCATCTGAGCAATCTGCCCAATAAAGATGGCACTCCGATCTGCTTGAGCACTCTTTAATGCCTTCGCAAGAGATTCAGCTTTTTCGGAAATGGCTATGCCTTCTAACCATTCAGGTAAAACCTGACCCTCTTCTGCCATCAAAAATGCACAAGTACCTGCAAGCGTATGAATAAGGGTAATAGGATCATCGCTTAATGATTGATCCACCTTATAGTTAAAATCAAATTCAGCTGGGTTAATCGCAATGACTTTCGCTCCTGCTAATTGTGCTTGACGCACACGGTGATTCAAAATAGGCAGCTCTTTGCGTAAATAACTTCCCACAAGCACAATCGTCTTGAGCTGAGAAACCGCTTCTAAAGATCGACTCAAACCCGTTTCAACCATGCCTAGTGCATCCAGTCTGAAATCAATCTGCTTCAATCGGGTGTCAATATTATGCACCCCTAAACCACGCATTAATTTTTGCAGAAGATACAACTCTTCAACCGTGGCATTGGCAGAAGCCAATACCCCCATCTGCTTCGGATCAGCATACTGTTTAAGTTTCTCAGCAGTGAAATCCAATGCAGTTTGCCAATCAACGACTTGCCACTCTCCTTCAACCTTAATCATCGGTTGAGTCAAACGGTCTTCCGCATTTAAGCCTTCATAGGCAAAACGATCTCTATCAGAAATCCATACTTCATTCAAAGCTTCATTTTCACGAGGAACAACCCGTTTAACGGTATCTTCTTTCGCATGGACAAAAATATGAGAACCGATACTGTCATGACCTGAAATAGTAGGATAAGCTTTAAGCTCCCAAGGACGCGCTGAATAACGGAAAGGCTTAGAGGTTAAGGCACCCACTGGACACAAATCAATCATATTCCCAGACATTTCAGAAGAAACAGACTTGGCAACATAGGTACCAATCTGCATCCACTCACTTCGTCCTGTTGCACCTAACTCCATCATCCCAGCCACTTCTTGTCCAAAACGAACGCAACGGGTGCAATGGATACAGCGGGTCATATCTGTTTGAATCAAAGGGCCAATATCTTTATCTGCAACCACCCTTTTGGTTTCTGAATATTTCGAGACATCATCTCCATACTCTAAAGCGACATCCTGCAATTCACACTCACCCCCTTGATCACAGATTGGACAATCTAGTGGGTGGTTGATCAACAAAAACTCCATCACACTCTGTTGTGCTTCAACCGCTTTTTTTGATTTGGTATAAACCTTCATCCCATCGGTGACAGGTGTCGAACAAGCAGGTAAGGGCTTAGGCGCTCCTTCTACTTCCACCAGACACATACGACAATTTGCAGCAATCGATAGTTTTTTGTGATAACAAAAACGGGGAATTGGAATGGCGGAACTGTCTGCCACATCAATCAGCATATCGCCTTCATGGGCTTCGACCACTTGTCCGTTTATCTCAATTTTAATCATAATAAGTAACCTAAATTTGATGGTTGTTATTCAACAACTAACCGACCTATTGGCGGTCGTAAATACTGCATCCATGATCAATATAATGACGGAATTCATGCTCAAATTGATCTAAGAAACTCGCTACTGGGATCGCCGCAGCGTCTCCAAGACCACAAATGACGCGTCCCATAATTTTGCCAGAAACGCCTTTTAATAATTCAATATCTTCAGGCTTTCCTTTGCCTTGAGCGATACGATGCACCACACGGTACATCCAACCTGTACCTTCACGACAAGGCGTACACTGCCCACAAGATTCTTCATAGTAGAACCAAGTCAATCGCTCAAGCGCTTTAACCATATCTGTCTGGTCATCCATAATAATGACAGAACCCGCACCGAGGAAAGAACCCGCTTTCGCAATGGAGTCATAGTCCATATTCATTTCCATTGCTTTTTCAGCTGGCAACACCGCTGTGGAAGAACCACCAGGTATCACCGCCTTTAATTTACGTCCTTTCCACACACCACCCGCAAGCTCTAATAGGTCTTTAAATGGCGTACCCATACGAACCTCAAAGTTACCAGGCTTCTCAACATGCCCAGAAACAGAATAACATTTGGTTCCCCCAGCGTTCTGGACGCCTAGATCCGCAAACCATTGTCCACCTTTCACTACAATCATTGGAATCGATGCAAGCGTTTCCGTATTATTGATGGTGGTGGGACGACCATAAAGACCATAACTTGCTGGGAAAGGTGGCTTGAAACGCGGTTGACCTTTTTTGCCTTCAATCGACTCAATCAGTGCTGTCTCTTCACCACAGATGTAGGCACCTGCTCCGAGATGGGTATAAAGGTCAAAATCGTAACCTGAGCCAAGAATATTTTTACCGAGCAAGCCTGCTTCTCTCGCTTGATTGATTGCATTATCAAAACGCTTGTAAGGCTCCCAGAATTCTCCACGAATATAGTTATAACCCGCATTGGCACCTATCACATAACCTGCGATCATCATCCCTTCAACTAATTGATGCGGGTTGTAACGCAAAATGTCACGATCTTTAAAAGTACCAGGCTCCCCTTCATCTGAATTACAGAGGATATATTTAGGACCTGGCGCATTGCGGTTCATAAAACTCCATTTTAACCCTGTCGGAAAGCCTGCCCCTCCACGACCACGGATATTGGAAGTTTTCACCTCTTCAATAATCTCTGGCGGTGTAATTTCTCCCGCTAATACTTTTTTCCAAACTTCATAACCACCATTAGCGATATAGGTCTCAATGTCCCAAGAGTTATCTAGGTGATTTAAGCGGTAACAACATTCATTTAAAGGCACCATGTCTTACTCCAGTCCGCTTAAGAATTCATCAACTTTGTCTGCTGTGATATTTTCATGGTAATCCTTCCCTTCCATGATCACAGGTGCTCCACCACATGCACCTAAACACTCAACCTTTTTAATGGAGTATTTACCATCAGGTGTGACTTCACCGACTTTAACACCAAGCTTGTCTTCCAATTTCTGCACAACTTCATCCGCCCCTCTTAGCATGCAAGAGATATTGGTACAAACACAAATTTTATGCTCGCCAACTGGATGGTGTTCATACATAGAGTAGAAGGTTGCCACTTCATAAACTGCAATCGGTGCCATCTCAAGATATTCAGCCACTTCATCCATCAATTCAGTAGTGAGAAAACCACCATTTGCTTCTTGAACAATACGTAATGCAGGCATCACCGCTGACTGCTTCTGATCCGCAGGATAGTGAGAGATCCAGCGATCGATTCTTTCTTTAATTTCGCCTGTTATAAATGGCGTTTTCTGCCCTAAACTCATCGGTCAATCTCTCCAAATACAATATCTTGGGTACCAATAATGGCAACCACATCCGCAATCATATGCCCTTTAGCCATCTCATCAAGTGCAGCCAAGTGAGTAAATCCTGGCGCTCGCACTTTTAAGCGATAGGGTTTATTGGCACCATCTGAAACCAAGTAGATACCAAACTCACCTTTCGGATGCTCCACTGCAGCATAAGCCTCACCTTCAGGTACGGAATAGCCTTCACTGAAGTGTTTAAAGTGGTGAATCAACGCTTCCATACTGCTCTTTGCCTCTTCACGACTAGGCGGTGCAACTTTGTGATTATCCGTCATCACAGGGCCAGGGTTTTCTTTTAACCACTTCACACATTGCTTAATGATTTTATTGGATTCACGCATCTCAGCAACACGCACTAGATACCGATCATAGGTATCCCCAGTCTTACCAACAGGAATATCAAAATCCAGTCTATCGTAAACTTCATATGGTTGCTTTTTACGCAGATCCCAAGCAATTCCCGATCCTCTTAACATTGGCCCCGTAAACCCAAGTTGTAAGGCGCGTTCAGGTGAGACGATCCCGATATCCACTGTCCGTTGTTTCCAAATACGGTTATCGGTCAATAGCGTTTCATACTCATCCACATAACCTGGGAATCGCTCTGTAAACGCCTCAATAAAATCAAGCAAAGAACCTTCACGCGTTTCATTTAAACGATCCAAATCTTTACCATTATGCCACTTGGATGCCTCATATTTTGGCATACTGTCTGGCAAATCACGGTACACCCCACCAGGACGATAATAGGTCGCATGCATCCGTGCGCCTGAAACAGCTTCATAGCAATCCATTAAATCTTCACGCTCACGGAAGGCATAAAGGAAAACCGTCATTGCACCGATATCCAAGGCATGCGCACCCAACCACATCAAATGGTTCAAAATACGCGTAATTTCATCAAACATCACCCGGATATATTGAGCCCGCTCTGGTACTTCAATCCCTAACATTTTTTCAATGGCCAAAACATATCCATGCTCATTCGCCATCATGGAGACATAATCAAGACGATCCATATAACCGATCGATTGGTTGTAAGGCTTGTATTCAGCCAACTTCTCCGTCCCTCGATGCAAAAGACCAATATGGGGATCGGAACGGACAATGGTCTCCCCATCTAGTTCTAAAACCAGACGCAACACCCCGTGAGCAGAAGGGTGTTGAGGACCGAAGTTAAGAGTGTAATTTCGAATTTCTGACATGTTCTTTTCCTAGTCCTTTGACACTTCAATGTCACGAATGACACGAGGGACATTTACACGGTTCTCAATAGTGACAGGCTCATAGACACAACGCTCTTTTTCAACATCATAGCGCATCTCAACATGGCCAGTAAGCGGAAAGTCTTTACGCAAGGGGTGTCCAACAAAACCATAATCAGTCAAGATTCGACGAAGGTCTGGATGCCCTTCAAACAAAATGCCAAACAGGTCAAACGCTTCTCGTTCAAACCAGTTGGCACAATTCCAAATATCAACAACAGATCTTACTTTAGGCATTGAAGTGTCTTCGGGATACACTTTCACTCTCAAGCGAAGATTACGCGCGATGGACAATAAGTGATAAACCACTGCAAACCGTCGTGGCATATTGAGCTGCTCATCCTGCTCTTCCACAGCAAAATCAAACACGCCTCGACTGAAGCCACTGTTTGCAGCTTTCTCTTTTTCCCAGTTGACTTCGCCATAACTCAGATAATCCACACCACAGACATCAATCAACTGATCAAATTGTGCTTCATCTCTTAATTTCAGGAAAGCATCATGCGCCTGACTAGGCCTCAGTTCTATGGTCAATTCATTCAATGCAATGACAGAATCCACTTGAGCATTGCCCAATAGACCATTTAACTCGTTTTGTAAATCCAATACTGATTGTTTCATTCTCGGTTTCTCTCAATATAGGCTCTTAACGAGCAATGGTGTTGGTTCGCTTAATTTTGTTCTGGAGCTGAATAATGCCATACAACAAAGCTTCCGCAGTCGGTGGACAGCCAGGCACATAAACATCAACCGGCACAATTCGATCACAACCCCGAACCACCGAATAGGAATAGTGATAATAGCCACCCCCATTTGCGCAAGAACCCATGGAAATTACCCAGCGAGGCTCTGCCATCTGGTCATAAACTTTTCTCAAGGCAGGTGCCATTTTATTGACTAGAGTCCCCGCAACCACCATCACATCCGATTGTCGTGGACTTGGACGGAAAATAATACCAAAACGGTCTAAGTCGTAACGAGATGCCCCTGCATGCATCATTTCAACCGCACAACACGCCAAGCCAAATGTCATTGGCCACAAGGAGCCTGTTCTCGCCCAGTTAATGAGCTTATCTGCTGAAGTGGTGACCACCCCTTCTTTCAAAACACCTTCTATTCCCATTCCAGTGCTCCTTTTCTCCACTCATAAATAAAGCCCACGACCAAAATCAGTAAGAAAACGCCCATTGCCAACAATCCAAAAGTTCCCAGTTCATCCAAAACAACCGCCCAAGGAAACAGGAAGGCAATCTCTAAATCAAAGATGATAAAAAGAATCGCAACAAGATAAAAGCGAACATCAAACTTCATCCGAGCATCTTCAAAAGCTTCGAAACCGCACTCATAAGGAGAAGTTTTTTCTGTATCAGGCTTGAAAGGTGCCAATAAAAAACCCGCAATAATCGGGCCGACACCAAAAAGAATCCCTAGGACAACAAAGACCACAATGGGCAAATAGTTTTCTAGCATGAGAAAGCCTCGTCTAGGTTAAAAAAATAGCCAACTTAATGGCTACATTATCAAAAATATGGTGCCGATGGCCGGAGTCGAACCGGCACGGCTTACGCCACTACCCCCTCAAGATAGCGTGTCTACCAATTCCACCACATCGGCATGTTTTAAACACTTACTTAGGCACAACAGGTGCGGTTGGCACCTCTGTCTTTTCTCCAGGCTGAGTCACGACCTTTTGAGTCACACTCTGATAGCCTTTTGCTTGCTGAGCACCTAAATAAGCTAAAGTTAAACTGGTTATAAAAAATAGGGTAGCAATCACAGCAGTTACTCTCAGTAAAAATCCACCTGAGCCACTGCTACCAAAAACAGATTGTGAACTGCCGCCACCAAAGTTCGCACCTGCATCTGCCCCTTTACCCTGTTGCATCAATACTAAAACAATCAGTACAAATGCCAAGACTAAATGAATAGCCAAAACGATTGAAAACATAAAATTCCTTTATCCCTGTGCTGCTTTACAAATAGCCATAAAATCATCTGCGACTAAAGAAGCACCGCCAATTAGTCCACCATCAATGTCCGGCTGACTGAAAAGCGCTTTTGCATTATTCGGTTTGACACTCCCACCATATTGAATAATTACTTTTTCAGCAACCTCTACATTGCTATCAGCTAGGCGTTGACGAATAAATGCATGAATCTCTTGTGCTTGTTCAGGAGAGGCTGTCTTCCCTGTTCCAATTGCCCAAACAGGCTCATAGGCAACAACAACTTGATCAAACTGTTCAATACCCACTTTGTCAACAACCGCATCTAACTGCTGACCAATCACCTGCTCAGCAAGCCCTGCTTCACGCTCTTCTAATAACTCACCTACACATAAAATGGGCTTTAAACCCGCTTTTAGTGCAACAGCCACTTTCTCTGCGATCATCTCATCAGTTTCACCAAACAGTGAACGACGCTCAGAGTGCCCTAAGATGACATAATCACAACCTAAATCATTCAACATGGTACTAGAGACTTCACCTGTAAAAGCACCCTGCTCTGGCTCAGTCGCCATATTTTGCGCACCCAAAGCAATAGATGATCCACCCAACTGCTTTGAAACATAATCCAAATAGATTGCTGGAGGACAGACTGCAACATCTACACCTTCAATGTCTGACGCCTGTTGATTTAGACCAGTCATTAAAGACAAGATACTGGCTTTATTGCCATGCATTTTCCAGTTTCCTGCCACAAATGGCTTTCTTACTCCGCTCATTCTGTCCTCTCCAATCAAAATTTATCTTATATTAGCTTTTTCTTTTTTAAATTACAATCTTGACAATTTTATTAAAATTCTGTTTCAACCACTTTTACCAATCGATCCACGCATCTTTGTACCAAAGTTGCATCTTCACCTTCCACCATCACCCTAATAATCGGTTCAGTCCCCGATGCACGAATCAAGGTTCTGCCTCGCGTTCCAAGCAGGGATTCAACAGCTTCAATTTCGGCCTTTAATACTTCCGACGCCTCAATCGACTTATCTCCGCTCACTTTTACATTTTGTAAAATCTGCGGATAAGGCTTATAAGCATCGACATAATTCTCCAAAACCGTGCCCGTCGTTTTCAACACAGACAAAACCTGCAATGCAGAAACAATACCATCTCCTGTTGTCTGCTTATCTAGACAGAGTATATGCCCAGAAGGCTCCGCTCCCAAAAGCCAACCTTCCTGATTCAATAATTCAAGTACATGACGATCTCCAACCTTGGCTCGTTTGAACGGTATCCCTTTTTCTTTCAAAAGATTTTCCAAACCCAGATTCGACATCACCGTGCCGACAATGCCCGAATATTTCGCAGCATAGTGATCCGCCATAACGAAAAGCATCAGATCTCCATCCACTGCTCTACCAAAACGATCCACCATCATCACACGATCTCCATCACCATCAAATGCAATGCCTAAATCCGCATTATGCTGAATCACTGTCTGCTTGAGCGCCGATAGATCTGTTGCACCGCACCCCTGATTGATATTCAAACCATCTGGCTGATTCCCGATTACCGTAACTTGAGCCCCCAGCTCCTCAAAGACATGCGGCGCAATATGATAGGTGGCCCCATTAGCACAATCCAAAACAATATGCATCCCATCAAGCTTTTCCGAGGCAAAATAGGTACTTTTACAAAACTCTATATACCGTCCAGCCGCATCATCAATTCTTCTCGCCTTACCCAACGCCTCAGATGCAACTGTCTGCATTTCAGAGTCGTAAGCTGCTTCAATCTCCAGCTCGACTAAATCATTAAGCTTCTGCCCCTTAGCACCAAAAAACTTAATGCCATTATCATAATGAGGATTATGAGAAGCACTAATAACGATCCCGGCATCGGCATGAAATGTTTGTGTCAGATAAGCCACCGCTGGGGTAGGCATCGGCCCTAAAAGAAAAACATCAATACCCGCAGAGATCAGTCCCGCTTCCAGAGCAGACTCAAACATATACCCAGAAATACGCGTATCCTTACCAATCAAAACCTTTGACTCGCCATGCGCTTTTAGAACCTTTCCAGTCGCCCAGCCCAGCTTCAAAACATTATCTGGTCGAATCACACCACTACCAACATGATCTCGAATGCCGTCTGTTCCAAAATATCTCTTAGTCATCTCTATCCAATGTGTTCTGTATCAATCTATACCAGACTTAAAGCTGTCTCAATGCCCTGCCTAGTTTCCAAAACATCATGCACTCTTAAAACTTTAGCACCTTTCAAGGTAGCCATCACCGCGGCTACCACGCTTCCTAAAACCCTTTTTTCAGGTGAAGCATCACTCGGTAACCGCATCAATTCTCCAATCATCCTCTTACGAGAAACCCCAACAAGAACCGGATATTCTAACATGACAAATTGATCAAGGGATTCAAACAACTCAATATTCTGCTCTAGCGTCTTTGCAAACCCAAAACCCGGATCCAAAAAAATTCGATTTTTTCCCAGTCCCGCCTCTTCACACGCCTGAGCACGCTGCTGAAGGAAAGTCAGCACCTCTTCCACCACATCCTCATACACCGCCTCTTGCTGCATGGTTTGGGGCGTGCCCTTTTTATGCATTAAACAAACGGGAACTTGATGTGCCGCAACCAACTCCAAGGTGCCTTCAGATTGTAATGCATTCACATCATTCACCAAATCCAC
>JALUXI010000059.1 GCA_027019045.1 Piscirickettsiaceae bacterium
CGATACCCAGTTACTGGAAAAAGCCGCCCACTTAATTGAATCGGCGAAAAAACCGTTGGTGCTGGTTGGGAATGGCGTCATTCGTGCCAAAGCTCATCATGCCTTGCATGATTTTGTCCATCATGCCAATCTGCCTGTGGTCAATACTTTTATGGCCAAAGGGGTGCTGCCCTTTTTTAAATCGCATTTAGCGATGGGAACAGCGGGTTTACAAAAAGGCGATTATGAAAATGGCGGCTTTAAAGAGGCGGATGTCATTATCTGTATCGGCTTTGATATGGTGGAATACCACCCTTACCTGTGGAACCCCAATCACGAACACACCATTATTCATATCGATACCACCTCGGCAGAAGTGGATCAAAACTATATTCCCAAAGTGGAATTGATTGGCGATATTGGTCGCAATCTGAGTGCTTTACAGACGCTATTGAAAAAACAGCCTGCTCAACCGATTCATTTTCCCTTACGAGAAGCAATGGTGGCGGAGATGGAACGCTGTCGAGACAGCGATGCGTGGCCGATGAAGCCACAAAAAATTATTTGGGATCTACGAACGGCAATGGGTAAAGAGGACATTGCGATTTGTGATGTCGGGGCTCACAAAATGTGGATGGCGCGCCTTTTCCGTGCCGATCTGCCCAATACCTGCATTATCTCCAACGGTTTTGCCAGTATGGGGATTGCGGTGCCTGGTGCAGTGGCCGCCAAGCTTGCTTATCCTGATCGAGCCATAGTCGCCGTCACAGGCGATGCGGGCTTTATGATGAATGCCCAAGAGATTGAAACGGCTTTACGCTGTGAAACCCCCATTGTGATTTTGATTTGGAATGATAGTGAATATGGGCTGATTAAATGGAAACAGCAACGCCGTTTTGGACGAGATGCTTATATTCAATTTAATAACCCTGACTTCGTCACCTTTGCTGAAAGTTTTGGTGCCAGAGGGGTACGCATTGAGCAAGCCGATCAGCTACTCCCTGCTCTAAAAGAGGCAATCGCTACACCAACAGTCACTTTAATCGACTGCCCTGTCAACTATTCGGAAAATAATCGACTCACTGAGCTACTAGGAAATGTGCTGTCTGAAATTGAGGAATAAACGATGATTTATGTCAAATATGAAAATGAACGCATTTCAGACATTCGATTTGAACCCACAGAAGGCTATATTGAAACCCAACTATTCGATCCAAAGCTTAAAGCCTATTTAGAAAATAATCCCGAAAGTGATACGCTGATTAAAGAGGTCTTACAAGAGCTTGATCAAAGCTTGGTGCGTTCAATTGAAGATTTGGTAGATGTACTGATTCAAAAAGAACTGATTCTATTTACCGACCTTCCTGAACCGGTACAAAATAAGTTATTATTTAAAAAATCAATGCGTCATGCTCTCCATTCTCAAAGTTCTATTTTACATGAAGAAGAGGAACTCACTTTTTGAACACGCACACCTAAGTCAATTTATGGAAGATAGTGTGTGACTGTTGAAATAGGCTGTCGTTTGCTTTCACAGACTGTTTGAGGATAGCCACAATAGAGAGCACCAATGAATTCAATCGCTTGAGGTGAAGCCTGCAGTAACTCAAATGTACGCTCATCTTGAATAATCGGTCCTGTACTCCATTGAACACCAAGTTGTTGACTCCAAGCCGCTAGCAGAAAATTTTGAATCGCACAGCAGCAAGCGGCATAGTCCTCTTTGCATTGAACGGGATCTTCACTAAGCGTCTGCCCGACTATGATCACTTGAGGAATGGCTTTAAATTTTTGCTGCGCTTTTTTAAAGGCATTTTCATAAGCCTCTGTGCCAGGCTGTTGGCGTTTACTGGCTCTGAGTTGGGCATAAATATCCGCTAATGCCGCTTGGGTTTGTTGACCACAGACCCAAAATCGCCAAGGTTCTGTCCGCTTGTGATTAGGTGCCCAAATGGCCGCCTCTAGACAAGTTTCCACCACAGACGCTTCAATGGGTGTGGGCAAAAAATCATAAATCGTGCGACGATTTTGAATGGTTTGTAAACAAAAATTGTCCATAGTCTATGGTACTCACTTCTTGTATTTTAAAGTGTGGATAAAAGTGTTAAAAATGTGGATAACATCAGTTTTTTTGTGCATTATAATATTTCTTCAAACTTATGCACATTTGTTCCACAGTCCAAACAGCGGTTTCACTCAGGGTTTATGCTAAGTTATTACACAGCTTAACTTTTTGATTTTAAAATTTTTTCCGGACTTATACAAAAAACAGCTCTGACTAAGAGAAAAGATAAAAAAGAAATAAATTAAAACCTTATTCTATTGCTAACAGACGAACATCGACCTTTTTTATGACTTTAAACGAACTTAAATATATTGTCGCCTTAGCAGAACAGAAAAACTTTCGAAAAGCTTCCGAAAAATGTTTTGTCAGTCAACCCACACTCAGTGTCGCCATCAAAAAACTAGAAGAGGAACTTGAAGTCACGCTCTTTGAAAGAAAAAAAAGCGAAGTGATTATCACCCCCATTGGACAGCAGATTATCCAACTGGCTCAAAGCATCTTAGAACAAACAGATGAAATTAAAAAAATTGCGCAAGATGAAAAGCAAAATGGTGAAAGTGAACTCAAAATTGGCATTATTTATACCATTGCTCCCTATCTGCTTCCTAAGTTGATCCCTGCTTTTCAAGCCGTTGCACCGCATGTGCATCTGATTATTGAAGAGAACTTCACCCATGTTTTAGCCCAAAAGCTGCAAACAGGAGCGATTGACATGGCGATTCTCTCTCTTCCTTTTAGTGATCCTGGCATAGAGATTGAAACAATCTATGATGAGCCTTTTGTAGCAGCAGTACCTAAACAGCACCCTTTTGCACACAAAGAAGTGATTACACTTGAGGATTTAAAACAGGAAACTTTTCTGATTTTAGGAGAAGGTCACTGTTTTCGTGATCAAATTATCGAAGCCTATCCAGACCTTTTGCATAAGAACTACCATAGCAATCGATTACAACGGATGTTAGAGAGCAGTTCATTGGAAACCATACGCTACATGGTCGCTTCGGGTATCGGGATGACGATCCTTCCCTGTACTGCCGTCTCAGAGCATGATCCTGAGCTTTTAACCATTAAACCCTTACCTGACCCTCAACCGACTCGAACCGTGGCACTCACATGGCGTAAAAGCTTTCCTCGGCGTAAAGTTTTGCAACAGATGCAACAAGCACTGCACAATTTGCAACTTCCTTGTACCTTACCAATCAAAGAGTAGCCTATGTTTAAAATCATCCTCTCCATTTTTCTGGCATTTAATAGCTTATTTATTTCAACATCTGTTTATTCGGATGAATTAACCGAATTAGAACAGATGATGACACAAGCGAAACAGAGCCAGCAGGCGGTCGATAATCCTCTACCAGGGACTGACCCCTACGAACCTTTCAATCGTTCAATGTTCGACTTCAATATGGCCTTTCATCGCCATATTGGTGCCCCTGTTGCTCATGCTTACTTAGATTATGTCCCTCAGCCAGTTCAAACAGGCTTGAGTAATTTTTTCGATAACCTCAAAACACCCATTCGAGCATTAAATAGCTTTTTGCAAGGGAAAGGAAAAGAAGGATTGGAAGGGGTCATGCGATTTTCCATCAACACCGTATTAGGATTAGGCGGATTGATTGATATTGCGACACCAGCAGGACTCACGCCTGAACATGAAGATTTTGGACAGACGCTCTATGTTTGGGGGGTTTGGCCTGAATCTCACTATTTAGTGCTACCTATCTTAGGG
>JALUXI010000060.1 GCA_027019045.1 Piscirickettsiaceae bacterium
AGATTGCGCCTCGACCAAGTGTATTTTAGGCGTGAGCTGGACGATTGAGAGCTTTGCATAAGCGAGGTGCGAGATAAAAATGAGATAAAATTTGCCTAATCAAGGCGGAAACCGCAGGGAATAGCACCGCTATTGCCAAGAGTTTCCAACGCAGAGTAGGTGAATTTTAGCCATTTTTAGCCGTGCATTGCTTATGCAAATCTCTCTTAGTGTCTGAAGTGACGCATTCCTGTAAATACCATTGCAATCCCATGCTCATTGGCCGCATCGATCACTTCTTGATCTCGCATGGAGCCGCCTGGATGAATCACAGCGGTAATGCCCGCTTCAGCGGCAGCATCAATGCCATCACGGAAGGGGAAGAAGGCATCGGAGGCCATGACCGAACCTTTGACTTCTAGCCCTTCATCCGCCGCTTTAATCCCAGCAATTTTGGCACTGTACACTCGGCTCATCTGTCCTGCACCCACGCCAATCGTCATCTGGTTTTTCGCATACACAATGGCGTTGGATTTGACATATTTAGCTACCTTCCACGCAAACATTAAGTCTTTAAGTTCCGCTTCAGTCGGCGCTCTTTCGGTGACTACTTTAAGGTCATCTTTTGTCACCATGCCTAAGTCACGGTCTTGTACCAGTAGCCCGCCGGTGACTTTTTTGTAGTCGTAAGCGGGTAGCTGCTCGTCCCACTGTCCACAGGTCAATAGGCGGACATTTTTCTTGGTGCCGACAATGTCAGACACCCCTGCTTCCACTTCTGGGGCGATAATGACTTCCACAAATTGACGATCAATAATCGCTTGAGCTGTCTCCGCATCCAGTGGCTTATTGAAGGCAATAATGCCGCCGAAAGCGGAGGTGGGATCCGTGGTGTAGGCACGATCATAGGCTTCAAGTAAGCTTTCCCCGGTGGCCACGCCGCAAGGGTTGGCGTGTTTCACAATCACGCAGGCGGTGTCGTCAAAGGTTTTGACCAACTCGAGTGCGGCATCGGTATCGGCGATATTATTAAAGCTGAGCTCTTTACCTTGCAGCTGTGTCGCCGTCGAAATCGAAGCCTCTTTAGGCTCTCTTTCGGTATAGAAGGCCGCTTTTTGATGTGGATTTTCGCCATATCGCAAGCTCTGCTTTTTCACAAACTGAGTATTGTAGGTGCGAGGGAAAGTGTCTTCTGGGTTGTCGGAGAACATTTTGCCAAAGTAGTTGGCAATGGCGCCATCATAACGGGCGGTCTGCTCAAAGGTTTTAATTGCCAAGTCAAAACGGGTGGCATGGCTGAGTTGTCCGTTATTGGCTTTCAGTTCTTCTAGAATACGGTCATAGTCCGCAGGATCGGTGACGACAGCGACATCATTGTGGTTTTTTGCCGCAGAACGCAACATGGTGGGGCCGCCAATGTCGATGTTTTCAATCGCATCTTCTAGGCTGCAGTTGGGGTTGGCAACAGTCGCTTCAAACGGATAGAGGTTGACGACGACCATATCGATAGGGTCAATGCCGTGTTCCGCCATCACCGCATCATCTTTGCCACGGCGGCCGAGGAGTCCACCGTGGATTTTAGGGTGTAAGGTTTTGACTCGGCCATCCATCATTTCAGGAAAGCCTGTATATTCAGAGACTTCGGTGACAGGCAGTCCTGCTTCAGAAAGCACTTTGTAGGTACCGCCTGTGGACAGTAGGGCGATGCCTTGGTTAGAAAGGGCTTGGGCAAATTCAACAATGCCTGTTTTGTCAGAGACGCTGAGCAGTGCACGGCGAATAGGTTTCATAGGTTTTTCTCCAGAGATTAAAAAATATTCATAGTGAGCGCTTTGTTTTAAAGCTTTTATAGTAAGCCGTAGATTTGCATTTTTTTACGCAGGGTATTGCGGTTAATGCCTAAAATCAGGGCGGCTTGGCTTTGGTTAAAATCGGTTTTTTCCAGCACGCAGCGAATCAAGGGTTCTTCCACTTGGGTGATGACCATTTGATAGAGGTTGCTGGCTTCTTGGTCACCCAGTGTTTCAAAATATTGTTGTAGGGTGTCGGTGACTTGTTGGCTGAGTGCAGATTTGGGTTGCATATGTGTAGAAAGTCTAATTGGGCTTGAGCGGTCTCAAGTCGGTTAAAAGTTCGTCTAAAGTGGCGTAACCAGTCAGCGGGGGAGTGGTTTGTTGGCAGCGATAAGTGCGCTTGTTGGGCAAGTTCAGCGATTTTTTCACCATACCAGCCAATATGCTTTCGTGCATGACGAACACCTGTGACTTCGCCATAAAGTTGATGCAAGCCTTGCACATGCTGGTACATGGTATCGATAAAGGCTTCCCAATTTGGCTGCTGAATCGGCAAGCCTTGCTGATGTGCTAAGCACTGCTGGAAAATCCAAGGAAAGCCTAAACTGCTACGACCAATCATTACCCCGTCTGCTTGGGTGTATTTTAATACAAATTCAGCTTGTTCGGGGGTACGAATATCTCCATTGGCAATGACAGGAATTTTCAGTTGCTGTTTGACCTCTGCAATGGTGTCATATTCTGCTTGCCCTTGAAACTTATCTGCACGGGTGCGGCCGTGAATGGTAACCGCTTGCAAGCCGCAGTCTTCCGCCAGTTGGGCGATTTGCAGGGCATTTTTATGTTCCGCATCTAGCCCTGTCCGCATCTTCACTGTGACGGGAACCTCAACGGCGGAGACAACCGCTTGAAAAATCTCAGCAACGGTTTTGGGGTTACCCATTAGAGCGGAGCCTGCTGCCACACTGCAGACCTTTTTCGCGGGACAGCCGAGGTTAAGGTCAATGATTTGTGCACCTTGAGCCACTTGAAAAGCCGCTGCTTCGGCAAGCAGTTGAGGGTCGGTACCGAGTAGCTGCACAATGCGAGGTTCAGGCTCGGACTTGTCGGCACGGCGAGTACTGGATTTGGCAGAATCCCAGAGCTGTTTTTGGGATGCGACCATCTCCCCCACCGCATAACCCACACCCTGCTGACGGCACAACTGCCGAAACACCCGATCCGTCACCCCCGCCATGGGGGCGAGGACAAAAGGGCTGGAAAAGGAAAAGCGGCCGATTTGAAAATGTAGGGATAAATTTGTTATATTGGTTATGGGCATAATCTATGCGTAGAGGAGAAATGGATGGTTTCATTATATGATATCAGTGCAACAAAAAAGCCAACAAATTTAAGTATCAATAAAGATCTGCTCTCAAAAGCAAAAGCTCGGAAAATCAATCTTTCTGCCACACTTGAACGAGCACTGGTTGAGGAATTAAAAAAAGTCGAAAGTGAACGCTGGCGAAAAGAGAATCAACAAGCCATTGAAGAGTTGAATCATTTGAGTGAGCAGGCGGGTCTCTTTTCTGATGCTTATCGAGGGTTTTAATGAGCCAGTTTACGCTCTATAAAAATGAAGACAGTGCCTCAAATCAGGTTTATCCTTATTTTCTGGATGTCCAACACGAACTATTGAATGATTTAAATAGTCGTGTAGTGATTCCACTTTCCCCCAAGCATCTATTGAAAAATTCAGTGGCAAAGAGGTTGTGCCCAGTGATAGAGCTTCAAGAAGGGCAGTTTGTGTTGTTAACACATCAAATGACCTCTGTTCCGTCCACGCTATTAAAAACAGAGGTGACCTCTTTAGAGTACTTTAGGTATGAAATTCTGAGTGCGATTGATATGCTTATTACGGGGATTTAGTCTGTTTTTTCCCCGCTAAAAGTGCCCATTCGTCTTGGGTTTCTAGCGTGGTGAGTTCGATACCGTATTGTTGGTAGTGTTGTTGTAAGCCTTCTGCTTGTGTGGTGAGCAGCCCTGATAGCACCAGTGTACCGCCTGGTTTTAGGAGTCGGTCAAATTCAGGCGCCAGTTCTTTCAGAGGGCCTGCGAGAATATTGGCTATCAGTAAGTCCACGGGTTCTGAATCAAAATCTTTGACAAGGTGAAAAGGAATGGTTTCTTGATTGCGTTCTGCATTCTGTTTGGAGGCGATAATCGCTTGCGGGTCAATATCCGTTCCGACCACGCTTTTCGCCCCTAACTTTTGGGCAGCCAAAGCCAGAATGCCCGAGCCGCAGCCATAGTCAATGACGGTTTGATTGACAGGCGGATGTTGGTCTAGCCAAGTGAGGCAGAGGGCGGTGGTGGGGTGGGTGCCTGTGCCGAACGCCATGCCTGGGTCAAGCATGAGGTTAATGGCTTCAGGTTTAGGAGGTTGGTGCCAACTTGGCACAATCCAGAGGTGGTCGCCAAACTGCATCGGCTGGAATTGATCCATCCATGCACGCACCCAGTCTTTGTCTTCTAGTTGCTCAATTTTAAAAGGTTGCTCGGCCAGTTCGGGAAATTGGGTTTTAATGGCGGTGACAATGCTATCTGCATCCACTTCAGCATCAAACAGCCCAATTACTTTGGTGTGTGCCCAAATAGGCGTGGTGCCGATTTCAGGTTCAAAAATAGGGGCATCTTTCGCATCTTCAAAAGTCACAGAAGCAGCACCCAATTCGATGAGCGCATCAGACAAAGGTTCAGCAAGCGGTTCTTGTACAGTGGTGTTGATTTGAATCCAAGGCATAATTAAGCAGGCTCACAGTGTTGTTTTAAAGTATTTTCAATCCATTGGTTTAAGCTGAGTCCTTGAGATTTGGCAGCCGCAGTAATGGCTTGATGTAGTTTGGGATCGATTCGCAAATTGAATTTTCCCGAAAATTTTTTAGTGGGTGAGATCCCTTTTTCTTCGCAGAGCTTTAGAAAGAGTTGAAGAGACTGCTCTCCTTCTTTTTTTAAATTTTCTAAACTATCAGCATAAAAGTCGGCACCACCATTTAGGTCAATAAACTCTCCTCTGAAAAGCTCTATTTCAGGGTCGTAGCTAATGACCGCTTTATAACCATTGATATCCATTAAATTTTTCATGGCTCAACTCCATTCTCTTTTAACCACTTTCTAATACTGGCGATAGCCCCTTTGTCGGTACAGGGAGAGGGGTGAGGTCGATGAAAGACTTTGATTTCTCCAAATAAAAACACGCCGACTCGTGACCCCTCATGTTCTGATATTTCAGCGCCCAGTGCTTTGAAGAGGGACTCTATTTCATTCCACTTAATATTGGCACTGGTAGGACGCTTGTATATGAGTAGAAGGGTTTTTCGGTGTTTGGATTTCATATTTAGATAGTACCATTTTTTAGTACTATTTGAAAGAAAAAACCCGCCGAGGCGGGTTTGGGTTGAAGGGGCTTTACACGAGGTGTTCTAGTCGCTCTTCAAGATAGTGGATATTGGCGCCGCCTTGAACGAAGCCAGGGTCGTTCATAATCTCTCTTTGGAGATGGATATTGGTGTCAATGCCTTTGATGACCAGCTCTTGTAAAGCGCCATTCATCCGAGCGATGGCGGTGTCACGGTTATCTCCGTAGCAGATGAGTTTGCCGATCATGGAGTCATAGGTTGGGGGGACGCTATAACCTGTGTAGATATGTGAATCCCAACGCACGCCAATCCCACCTGGGAGGTGAAGGCGTTCGATTTTGCCAGGTGAGGGCATGAAGTTGCGGCTAGGGTTTTCAGCGTTGACACGGCACTCAATGGCGTGACCATTGATTTTGATATCTTCTTGCTTGAGTTTGAGGGGTTCTCCACGAGCAATTTCGATTTGCGCACGCACCAAATCTACGCCTGTCACCTGTTCAGTTACAGGGTGTTCGACCTGCAAGCGAGTGTTCATCTCGATGAAGTAGAATTCTCCGTTTTCATAGAGGAATTCAAATGTCCCTGCTCCACGGTAGCCGATTTCAATACAGGCTTGTGCACAGGCGGTGCCGATGCGTTGGCGTTGCTCTTCGGTAATTCCAGGGGCTGGCGCTTCTTCAACCACTTTTTGATGGCGGCGTTGCATGGAGCAGTCTCGTTCGCCAAGGTGAATAGCATTGCCTTGTCCGTCAGCAAGCACTTGAATTTCGACATGGCGTGGGTTTTCAAGGAATTTTTCCATGTAAACTTCAGGGTTGCCAAAGAAGCTGCCCGCTTCGGATTTGGTGAGCTGAATGGATTTTAATAAATTCGATTCAGTATGCACGACGCGCATACCACGCCCACCGCCGCCGCCAGAGGCTTTGATAATGACGGGATAGCCGATTTCACGGGCGATTCGCAAGTTTTCTTCGTCGTTGTCACCCAGAGGGCCGCCTGAACCTGGTACGGTGGGAACACCTGACGCTTTCATCGCTTTGATTGCAGAGACTTTATCCCCCATCATACGGATGGTGTCGGCTTTGGGGCCGATAAAGACAAAACCGCTCTCTTCGACGCGTTCGGCAAAGTCTGCATTTTCGGAAAGGAAACCATAGCCAGGGTGAATCGCCTCGGCATCGGTTACTTCAGCAGCGGCAATAATGGCAGGGACATTCAAATAGCTATCAGTTGAGGGGGCAGGGCCGATGCATACGGATTCATCGGCGAGCAGAACATGTTTCAGGTCTGCGTCGGCTTCAGAGTGTACCGCAACGGTTTTAATGCCCATCTCTTTACAGGCTCTAAGTACCCGTAGGGCAATTTCACCACGGTTGGCAATGAGGATTTTTTCAATCATAGTCTGCCCCACTTAGTTGGTTTCGATAATGAAAAGGGTTTGACCATATTCGACTGGATCGCCTGGGTTAACCAAGATTTTTTTCACCGTACCAGAGACATCAGACTCAATAGGGTTCATGATTTTCATCGCTTCGATAATGCAAAGGGTGTCGCCAACGCTGACCTGATCGCCCACTTTAACAAAAGGTTCTGCATCAGGTGAGGGCGTGATGTAGAAGGTACCGACCATAGGAGACTTGATTTCATGTCCTGAAATAGCTGCTTCGGCGGCTGGAGCGGTGGCTTCAGCTTGTGGCGCTTCAGCGGTTGGTGCGGCTGCTTGAACTTGAACAGGTGCAGCTTGTTGCATCATCTGTTGGGCTGGCGCTTGCATAATCACAGGTTCTTTTGAGCGAGTAATGCGAATATTGTGTTCGCCTTCTTTGATTTCAATTTCGGCAATGTCGGATTGTTCGACAATTTCGATAAGTTTACGGATTGAGCGAATGTCCATAGGATTTTCCTTTGCTTATTGTGTTGTGTTTAAAGTTTTTCTAATTTTTCAATGGCGGCAAATAGGGCGAGTTGATAGCCAACAGGACCTAGACCTGCAATCACCCCTTCTGCAATGTCTGAGAAATAGGAGTGGTGGCGGAAAGGTTCTCGTTTGTGAATATTGGAGAGATGCACTTCGATAAAGGGGATTTCAACGCCTGAGAGGGCATCTCGTATGGCCACGCTAGTATGGGTAAATGCAGCAGGGTTGATAATAATGAAATCAGTATCGTCATCCATTGCTTGATGAATGCGATCAACGATTTCATGTTCTGCATTGCTTTGGAAGTGTTTGAGGGTATATCGATACTCGTCAGCATAGACTTCTAACGCTTCAATGATATCAGACAGCGTTTGACGACCATAGTGCTTAGGTTCTCGTTTACCAAGCAGGTTGAGGTTGGGGCCGTTGATGACGAGGATGGTTGCCATGTCTATTTCTCACTTCTTTGAATGAGTAAATTATACATGACAATTTAATGAAAGAGCGTAAAAATTCTGCGAACTTTCGTGAACTTGCACGAAAGTTCGTTATCTTAATGGCTGAATGCCTTATGGATGATTTGGATAAACGCTTTAGGAGGTTTAAAGCCAACGATTCTTAGCGATTTGAGTTCTTTGCCTTCAGGGGTGAAGAAGAGGATGGCAGGCGGGCCAATAATCCCAAACTGTTTCATTAACGCTTTATTGGCTGCATCATTGGCAGTGACATTCGCTTGGACTAGGGTGATGCCTTTTAAAGCTTGCTGCACCTGAGCGTCGCTAAAAGTTTGATGCTCAAGCTCTTTACAGGAGACACACCAGTCTGCATAAAAGTCGAGCATGACAGGTTTGCCTTTGGCCAAAATGGGCTTGAGTTCCTCTAAGGAGTGAATGGTTTTAAAGGCAAGTTTTTGAGCAGGGGCTTGTGTGGCTGAGTGACTTACGCCCAACTGTGCTAATGGTTGCAGTAGATTGGGTTTCCCTGCGGCGAGGCTGATCATGAGAAAGATGCCCCATATAAAGAGTGTCAACCCGAGTCCTTTAAATAGCTTTTGCCAGCCAGTGTTGGGTTGGGCAAAGGCACCCATGTAAACAGCGGAGGTGATGATCAGCAGTGTCCAGAGTAGTATGCTGACCCATTCAGGCACAATGCGCGCTAGCATCCAGATGGCGACACCGAGCATCACCACACCAAAGACCGCTTTGACCGCATCCATCCAGCCGCCAGCACGGGGTAGCAGTTTGCCAGCAGAGGTGCCAAGGAGAAGTAGGGGGAGTCCCATGCCTAGGCTCATGACAAAGAGAGCAGTGCCACCAAGTAGTGCATCCCCCGTTTGCCCAATATAGATTAACGCACCTGCCAAAGGAGGGGCAACACAAGGGCCGACAATCAAGGCAGAAAGAAAGCCCATAATCGCCACACCTGTTAGGGTGCCGCCCTTTTGTTGGTTGGCGACACTGTTAATTTTGGATTGGAAGCGGCTGGGAAGCTGGATTTCATAAAAGCCGAACATGGAGAGGGCGAGCAGGACAAAAATCAGGCTGAAGGTGCCTAGAATCCAGGGGTTTTGGAAAGCGGCTTGTAGGTTTTCGCCAAAGAGGCCTGCTAAAACGCCTGCAACCGTATAGGTGATGGACATTGCCAGCACATATACCAGTGACAGGGTAAAGGCTTTGCGAGTTGAAAGGTTGTCGCCTTGTCCCACAATAATGCTCGATAAAATCGGAATCATTGGGAAGACGCAGGGTGTGAAGGCAAGCAGTAAACCAAAGACAAAGAAAGTGCCTAAAATTAGCCAAACTGAACCATGTTTGAGGGTGTCGGTAATTTGATCGGTTTCGGAGAGTGGGGGCGTGTTAGGCTGAGTGGCTGTGGTTGTTTGTGAGTCGGTTGTTTTAAAATCGGAGGGATTGAGTTCAACGGTTTTATGCATCGGCGGGTAGCATACGCCTGACTCGTCGGAGCAACCTTGGAAACTGACTTCAATTTTGCTGGGGGTGTTGATGGCTTGAATAGGCAGTTCAGCTTGGAAGGGGGTTTTATAGACTTTAGTTTTCCCAAAAATGGGATCATCGGTCATTTCAGCAGGAGGCAGTTGTAACTGTCCGAGTTTGACATCGCCACTGAGTGGCTTGATTTTGATTTTATCTTGATAAAGGTGATAACCTGGTGCGACTTGCCAGCTGAGGATGAGTTGGTTTTGATTAGGCAGGGCTTTAAATGTAAAGGCTTTATCTGCTGGAAGCAGTTTATGCCCATTGTCTTCAACTAAAAGCTGGTTTAGTTGCGTCAATGCCGATGCAGGACTGGGAATTTTGGCATTTTTTTCAGTTTTTTCGGGAAGTTGTAAAGTGAAGGTATGTTTTTGCGGTGGATAGCAAACACCTTGTGGGTCATTGCACCCTTGATAGCTGACGCTGATTTGGAAGGTTTGAGGGGCGGAAATGATAGGTACGGTCATGCTGGCTTGGTATTTAAAAACCGTTGTACGACCAAAAATCGGGTCATCGACGATTTCTCCTTTGCTGAAGCTGGGTTGACCGAGCTTGGCATTTTTAGAAGTGACCTTCATGCGTTTTTGGTAAAGGTGGTAGTGGGCGGCAATTTTCCACTTTAATTGGATGTGGTTGTTTTGAATGCTGGGTGTGGCGAGCTGGAAAGCTTGATCGACATCCAGTAAGGCTGCTGTTGCCTGCTGGGTAATTGACAGGAGAAAAATGGAGAGAATGGTGTAGAGTTTTTTCATATTATCCTCGGTGATGCTTAAGTGGTGAATTTGGACATATTGTAATAGAATGCAGAGTATTAAACCTTAAATCATGATTAAGACCGCTCAGGAGGAAGGATGTTTCGAACACTATTTTTATTATTTTTGTTGGTTCCCGCGGTTGAACTGTATGTGCTGATTAAGGTAGGGGGCGTGATAGGGGCTTTGCCGACTATTTTATTGACTATTTTTACGGCTGTTTTGGGGGCGTATTTAATGCGGGTTCAGGGGATGGTGACCATGCAAAAGGTACAGTATGCGATGATGATGGGGCAGTCGCCACAGCAAGAAGCGGTTGAAGGTGTGTTCATCTTTTTGGGTGGGGTGATGTTGTTGGTTCCTGGTTTGGTCACGGATTTGATGGGTTTTTTATTTTTGATTCCATCTGTTAGGGCATTTTTTGCTAAAGCACTATTGAGCAAACTGGTTGTCCCTCGAAATAGGGAGGGAGGTCGTACTTATGATGGGCAAGCGGAAGTTAAACGGCCTGATAAGATTGAAGTGATTGAGGCGGAGTGGGTAGAAATTCAGCGTAAGAATGAAAGTTAGGTGAGCGCTGAGTTGACGAACACGATGCGCATAAAATTAACTCAAAGTATTCTGCCTTGAACGCTTTGAGTTAAGTAAAGTGAAGAGGTTAATGCTTACTTTGTGGTTTAACATCTTCTGCGAGTCCACGGGTCTGGACACCCAAAATGGCATAAAGAGGACACCATCCAACGATACCTGTGAAGAGTGGGATGATACCAATATAGGCCCATGAACCTAAGGTTCCGTTGTACGCAAGATAAGTTAGGATTGCGCCGAGAATGATTCGAATGAGTCGATCAAGATTTCCTGTATTCATATTGTATTTCTCCAGTCTGTTTTACAATAGCCCCGAGTGCTAAAGATAGCGTTCTTGTGGTATATTGTCAAATATATAAGTATTTAATAATGAGTTTGTTGCATCATGTCTAAATTACCAGGTGAACACTACGCCGATTATATCAATGCCCGATTTTGGTTGTTGGGTCAGAAGGGGGAGGAGCGTACCTATGTGGGGATTGGTCGGATAGAGTTGCTAGAGAAAATTGGGCAGTATGGTTCAATGAATCGGGCAGCCAAAGAGATGGGGATGTCTTATAAAAAAGCGTGGAAGTTGATTGAAGAGTTGAATGCCTTCTGTGAAGCCCCTTTAGTTGTCAAGTCTCATGGTGGTGTTGCTGGTGGTGGGACTCGGCTAACTGAACAAGGGCAAAAGGTGATTGCGCAATTTAGGCATTTTGAAAAACGACTGCAAGCTTTTTTAGAGCAGGAGAGTGAGCAGATAGCATTGAGTTTGGGCGTTAAATCAGGAAAAAGTTTTTAATCACTTGGTCTTGCGACTTTATCAAGGCTTCTTTATAATACGCCTTTTTTAATCCTTCCCCCTTATTGCCCGTTAAACAGTAAGTGATGCTTTGGTGGTTTAAAGCCCCAAACATTGGAAGTGGATTATAGAATTATAGGATAAAGAATAATGAGCACATTTGTTGCAAAACCTGCTGAAGTGAAGCGTGATTGGTATATCGTGGACGCTGAAGGCAAAACGCTAGGTCGCATGGCGGCAGAAATCGCAGCGCGTTTGCGTGGAAAGCATAAGCCAGAATATACACCTCATGTTGATTGTGGTGACTATATTGTGGTGATCAATGCTGATAAAATCAAAGTGACTGGTAACAAGATGAAAAACAAAAAATATCATCATGTTACAGGTTTCGTGGGGAATTTGAAAACCACAGATTTGCAAACTTTGTTGCGTGAAAAGCCAACTCGCCCTGTTGAGTTTGCTGTCAAAGGGATGTTGCCTCGTGGTCCTTTAGGCCGTGCAATGTTTAAAAAACTAAAAGTGTATGCGGGTGAAGAGCATCCTCATACTGCACAGCAACCTAAAGTACTAGACATTTAAGAGGATAATGAAAATGGCAGCAGAACAGTATTATGGAACAGGTCGTCGTAAAAGCTCAGTTGCGCGTGTCTTCTTGAAGGCGGGCTCAGGTAAAATGACGGTAAATGGTCGTGACATCAAAGAGTATTTTGCGCGAGAAACTGATTTAATGGTAATTAACCAGCCATTAGAAGCGACAGAAAGTGTTGATAAGTTTGATGCTTATATCACTGTTGCTGGTGGTGGAACCACTGGGCAGGCAGGTGCAGTGCGTCATGGTTTGGCGCGTGCTTTGGTGGCTTATGATGAAGGTAACCGTCCAGCATTGCGTCAGCGTGGTCTATTGACGCGTGATGCGCGTGAAGTTGAGCGTAAGAAGGTCGGTCTTCGCAAAGCACGCCGTCGTCCACAGTTCTCCAAGCGTTAATTCCATTATCGCTCTGGTATTCAAAACCCGCTTCGGCGGGTTTTTTATTGCTTGACTTTCGAGTGATCTGTGTTAATGAGAACCGATGACTCCGCCGACTTTATTTCCAAATTTTTGGACAGCTGAAGAGGCTGCTTTAATAGCTTGATCTCTAGGGAGGTCAAGAACTTGTAGCGCTTTATCTCGCATCATTTTGGATTCGTGAGTAATGTACTGCTCTCCTGTTGTTGCACTGACAACATAGTTGGCGAGTACGACAAGAGAAACCAAGTCCCTTACCTTTGGATGGGCTTCCGTTTTAAGAACGAACTCTTTGTCGTGATGTAGTAAGATGGCCTTGTAGACTTCATGGTGAAGATTCCAGCGTTTAGCAATAATAATGCCCATAAAAGTATGAGCAGTTTTAAAATGCTCAAACTCTTTTTTATAGGCAGTGACGGGGGCGGCCAGTTGTTGATTGAATAATGATTCGTAAAATTCTGGTTCCAATCGAGAAAGATAGACAGCACCAATATTTTGCATCAAGCCTGTCATATAGGCCTCGCTTCGGCTAATGTCTTGTACCCAATAGCTTAGTTCTGCAGCGGCAATGCCCGCTTTGGCGCCATGCGTGAGAATCATTTTTTCTAAATCTGTTTCACTCACTAGATTAGTAAGAACGCTGGATAAGAAAAGATTATAAAGATCTTCTAGTCCTAAAATATTGACAGCGGCTCGAGCGTCTTTAATCTCTTGTTCGTCATCGGTCATATTGGTATTGACCAATGTTAAGAAGTTTGCCAGTAATTCAGGGTGATGGCTGATCAGGTTGGCGATGGTGACCGTATTGGGGTATTTTTTATTAATTTCTTCTTTGAGCTGAATCACTTCCTCAGGAATGGTAGGAAGATTCACTTTCTGTAGTATTTGCGTAGCTTTCTGAAGCGCTTTTTGCATCACAAAATCCTAGGTTTGAGTAGATTTTTTTGAGAGGTTTGCGCTTCAATTGCGCAAAATTTTAGTGATTTTAATGCAATTGAGTGAATAATAAAAGCTAAAGTACTATTGAGGTGCTTAGGTTGGGCAAAAGGTTTTTTGCATCGCACTCATTAGATTAAGTAATTCTGGATCGCGCACTTTACAGAGAATTTTGCTGCCTTCACGACGAGAGCAGATAATTCCCTTTTCTCTTAAAATATCGATGTGTTGAGAGACGTTGCTTTGTGTAGTGCCGACCTGTTGCACGATGTCCATCACGGGTAATTCCTTATCTCCAATCACGCAGAGAATTTTTAATCGTAAGGGGTGCCCCATCGCTTTAAGCGCACGAGAGGCGCGTTCAATATTATCTTCCCGCATTGAAAAAAACTCTTGATTCGGCATGTCCTTTCCTGTCTCTATAAATAAGCAAACGCTAATTCTATACAAAAGCGCCTACGCTGTCACTAAAAGATAATTTATAATGGTCGGAAATTTATTTATTTCGGAGAGATGACGAATGAAAAGAACACAAGTAAAAAAGAGTCTTTGGCTAGCTATAGGCGCATTTTTAGGGGGGTTACTTGTTTTAGGAACCACTGTTTTTGCCGATCGAGAAGCGGCTCAATCTGCGGCACAATCTCAGTCGGTCTCACTTCCCTTAAAGCAACTTCGTTCTTTTGTTGAAGTCTTCGAGTTAATTAAGCGAGACTATGTTGAACCTGTCACGGATGACAAAATTTTGGAGGGCGCGATTGGCGGCATGTTGTCTAGCTTGGATCCTCATTCAGCCTATCTCACTCCAGAGAGCTTTAAAGAGATGGAAGAGCATACCACGGGTGAGTTTGGTGGTCTGGGAATGGAAGTTGGGATGGAAGATGGGTTTGTTAAAATTATTGCACCTATCGATGACACGCCTGCACAACGAGCAGGCGTACAGGCAGGTGATTTGGTGATTAAAATCGGCGATAAGCCTGTTAAAGGGATGACACTCACCGATGCGGTTAAATTGATGCGAGGCAAGCCTGGTACCAAGGTGAAGCTTACCATTGTACGAAAAGGGGAGGATAAGCCAATTGTGCTGACACTGACGCGTGCGGTAATTAAGGTGAAAAGTGTAAAACAGCACCTGCTTCCTGATGGCGTGGGCTATGTGCGTATTACTCAGTTCCAGATTCGTACAGGTTACGATTTACAACAGGCGATTGCCAAATTGGAGGAAATCAATGGCGGCAAGCTAAAAGGTTTGGTATTGGATTTGAGAAATAACCCAGGTGGGGTTCTACAAGCAGCAGTTAAAGTCTCTGATGCATTCCTAAATAAAGGGTTGATTGTGTACACCAAAGGGCGAATTAAAAAATCTCAAATGCGTTTTGAAGCACAAGAAGGGGATATTTTAGATGGCAGTCCTATTGTTGTACTGATCAATGAAGGCTCTGCTTCGGCATCAGAAATTGTGTCGGGTGCTTTGCAAGATCAACACCGTGCTTTAATTGCTGGGCGTAAGAGTTTTGGTAAAGGTTCTGTGCAAACTTTAATGCCATTGAATAATGGTGGGGCGATTAAACTCACCACCGCTCGTTACTTTACACCATCAGGTCGTTCTATTCAAAATGAAGGGATTACGCCTGATGTCAAAATCGAGCGAGTGAAGTTAGAAAAAGTCAAATCATCAGGCTTGGATGTGAAAGAAAAAGATCTGACTGGACACCTCTCTCATATTGATGACAAGCCGGTGAAGAAAAAACAGACAGAACAGCAAAAAGCCGATGCCAAAGCGCAAGAAATGCTGAAAAAAGATTATGAATTGCACGAAGCATATAATCTGGTTAAAGGCATGATCTTTGTACAGCATAGATAGGGGGATAGCAAAATGAAAACAGCCATGGTTCCTTTAGCACAAGGGTGTGAAGAGTTGGAAGCCGTCACCATTATGGATATTCTAGTGCGTGGTGGTGTAGAGGTGACGCGTGTAGCGCTGGATGATGAATTGGTGATTCAAGCCAGTCGAGGTGCTTTATTGGTCACAGATACGGTGTTGGAGGAGGTGGAAAAGCAGACATTTGACTGCATTGCCCTACCAGGTGGGTTGCCAGGAGCAGATTATCTTGAACAGAACATCCATCTCAGAGCCATGCTTAAAAGGCAAGCGCAAGCAGGCAGATTGGTTGCCGCCATCTGTGCAGCCCCTAAAGTCTTGGTTACCGCAGGGTTGCTGGATGGCAAACAGGCCACTTCCTACCCAGGTGTCATCGACCAGCATCCAGCCCCCAATATGCAATATCTCAATCAACCAGTCGTAGTCGATGGCAATATCATTACTTCCCAAGGGCCCGTCACTGCGATGAAATTCGCACTGACACTGGTCGAACAACTGCAAGGCAAGCAGGTGAGAGATGAAGTGGCAGCAGGACTATTGTTTGAGTAACTATAGAGACTGCCCATCATCATGATACAGGTTATAAGGAACTGTTTAGCTACCCCGAGATGGTGCAGCAGCTTATAGAAGGCTTTGTACTAAAAGACATTGTAGAACGACTAGATTTTAATACTTTAAAACAGCACTCGGGTCACTATATCACGCCAGTTTTTGATACCAAAGAGGAAGATGTTGTTTGGTCTGTTAAGGCGCAGTTGTCAGAAAATGAAAGTATTGAAATTTATCTCTATATCTTGTTAGAGTTTCAATCTAAAATTGATCACACCATGCCCGTGCGATTTATGCACTATATTGCCAATTTCTACTCGCACCTGTATAAAAATAAACAACTCAAACCTACAGAATTTTTGCCGCCAGTATTTCCCATTGTTCTGTACAACGGTAATTCTAGGTGGATGGCTAAAACTAACATTGTCGATATGATTCACTCTGTTCCCGATATTCTAAAACCGTATCAACCTCATTTGAAATACTATCTTATTGATGAGGGGGGATACTCGGAAATACAACTTGAACAAATATCTACACCTTTAAGTGCTGTTTTTAGCCTAGAAAACGCTAAAGATGGAGAAAAAATGATTCAAGCTATTCTAAGAGCAAGTCAAATTATTCAGCTCCAACAAGGGGAGAGGCGGGAAGTCATTGATAAGGTGCTAACCCGTTGGTTAAAAAGGCATTTACAAAGGTTGGGTGCAGAGGTTAACATAGAAACAATAGAAAACATAACGGAGAATCCTAGTATGTTAGCGGAAAATTTAGAAAACTGGAAAGAAGTGCTGGTTCAACAAGGAAAGCAGGAAGGTCTTCAGAAAGGTAAGGAGGCTTTTGCGAAAGGCATTATTTTATCAAGATTTAAAGATGCAGATGTGAGCAAAGTGGAAAGTTTGCTTGAACAGGCTGATGAAGAAACACTTGAGCAGATTAAAGAGAGAATATTTGTGGTGCAAAGTTTAGAAGAACTCTTCTAAATAGAAACAAAACGGATGCAAGCCATCATCTCGTTCCCACGCTGGAGTATGGGAACAAGGTTGAATAACTGCAAGACAAGCTGGCGAGAGCTGAAGTGACCATTATATTAAGGAAGGATTACGATGCAACCATTTACCCTATCTCCAGAAATTCTAGAAGAGCTACAGGAACAATTATCTGAAAAATCAGTTTACAAGTTTCGTCATGCGATAGAAGGTTATTTAAACCAAGTCAGCAAAGAGTGTGAGCAGCAGCTTGCACAACAAATTGAAGCAAAGCAATCAGAAAATAAGGCAGCACTCTATAACGAACTGAGAACGGAGCTGGCGACTAAAGAGTTTGTGCGAGCAGAAATCAATGAAGTGCGAGCGGAAATCAGTGAGGTACGAGCAGAAATTACTGAGGTGCGAGCAGAAATTAAAGAAGTGAAGCTGCTCATGAGGGTGGTTATCGGTGTCATGATTTTTGGTTTTACCCTCTTTAATCCCTCCTTTATTCAAATTGTACAGATGCTGGTAAAGTGAGTGTTGCAAAAAAACAACAGATGGCTTTTTTGTAGCAAAATTACAAAAAATAGTTGCAACACATCAAAAGATTGAATATAGTCATCAACAAGTTCACAGAGGTGGACAACTCTTGAATAATTTTGTTCATAAACCAAAAGGAAGAAATACATGAAAAAGAATATTATTGCTCTAGCAATCGCTTCTGCAATCGCTGCTCCTGCAGCTATGGCGGGTGCACCGACTGTTTATGGTCAGGGTTATATGTCTGTTGATAACCTAACCGATAAAGGAACTTCGGTAAACTCACATAGTTCTCGTATCGGTGTAAAAGGTGCTTCAGATCTAGGTGGTGGTTTAAAAGCTATCTATAAGATGGAATTTGGGGTCAATATGAATACTGCTGGTACTGGTGGTGGTTTAAGCGGGCGTAATGCTTATATCGGGCTAGCTGGTGGTTTTGGTGCGGTACTTTTGGGTCGTCACGATACTCCATTAAAGATGGTTCAAGGAAAAGACCTATTTAACGATGCAACCAAAAAGGGTTATGGTGATAACAAGCCAATGGCTGGTGGCCTTGGTATGCTTGGTGCAGCAGGTGAAGTGCGTGCGGGGAATGTAATCGCTTATGTTTCTCCTGCCATGAATGGAGTGAAGCTTATTGTAGCTGGTGTGTCTGCTAAAGCAAATGCTGGTGGAAATAACTATTTGGCTACTACCAATAAAGATGTAAACATTACTAATGCTATTTCTGCAGGCGTAATGTATGGTTCTAAGAAAAAGGGTCTTTATCTAGCGGGTGCTTATAACACTTGGGACAAAGCTATTACAGGTGGTTCATCGGCTACTGAAATGCGTTTAGTTGCTCAATACTCAACTGGTGGCTTGATGGGTAACATCATGTATCAGAACTTTGATAAAACTGGTAATGATGGTTCAAATATCCAGCTTAACTTAGGCTACAAAATGGGTAAATTGATGCCTAAGTTTAAGTACTCTACTGTAGATTATAAGAGTAATGCATTGAAAGATGGTTCAGCAATGGCGGTGGGTATTGATTATGCGCTAGGTAAGAAAACAACTGGTAAAGTTGACTTTGTTAGCACAGATAAAAATGTTGCAGGTAATGGAACGCCAGCTAAAGCGCTTACTTTAGTATCTGTAGGTATTCTACATAAGTTCTAATTTAAGCCTGACATAGGTCAGATTAAATTACACTTCAAGCCCCGCATTAAGCGGGGTTTTTTGTTTTCTGGTTACTGTACTCCTGTGCTAGGTTAATAAGATTTTGAAGTATAGGGAAGAGGAAAAGGTTGCATTTTCCCGCAGGAGTGTGGAAACGAGTTAAACTGCGAGCCCATGAAGTAGTTTTGGTTCTATAGCTCATCATGATTGTCTGGTTGAGGTGTTTTGATACTTGACCTTATGGAATTTTTATAAAAGTAATATACTTGTGCTGTTTTAGTGCAACATCGCACAAAAAAGGAAAATAAAATTGAGAAAATAATCTATAAAATTGAAGTATTTTGGGTTAACTTATTGATTGTAAATAGGTTATAAAGTTGGAATGATTTATGCTAGAATTTGTATGCTTAACCTTTAATAAACAACAATGGAGTATTGCATGAAAAAAAAGACTCAACTTAAAACGATTATCTCATCTGCTATTTTGGCAACTGCTGTTTCAGCTTCTATGATGCCGCTAGCATCTCAAGCAGGTGTTACTGCTAATATTGGTTATACATCAAACTATATCTTCCGTGGTGTTGAGCAAACCAATACGGGTTCTGGTTCTGCGGGTCTTGATTATGAAAATGATTCTGGGTTTTATGCGGGAACTTGGGTAGCAGATGTTGATAGTGGATTGGAAACGGATTTATACGCAGGTTTTGGAACATCATTTAATGGTATTGATCTTGGTATAGGGGCGACTTATTATGGATATACAGAAGCCGCTTTTGATAAGCCTTATCAGGAAGTGAATCTTTCTGCTGGTTTTTCTGGTGTTTCATTCAGTTATGATTTAGGACAACATCTAAAAGCTGGTGCAGGGAATAAGGATGTGGACTATAATCATATGTCTATTTCTACAGATTACAAAGCACTTTCTTTTACTCTAGGTAAGTACGATCCAGATACTAGTGCGAGTAATGATGCCAATACCTATCTAAATGTAGGTTATTCAACAGAGCTAGCAAAGGGCTTGGATGGTTCAGTTACTTATACCTATTCAGCTCCAGAAAGCTCTAATGCGATTAGCCAAAGCTTCTTGGCGTTTGGTATTACTAAAAGTTTAGACTTTTAATATCCACTGGTTATAAGCATTTTTGATTTTAAACCCACCAATTTTAAATTGGTGGGTTTTTTGTTTGCAGGCATATGTTCTTCTGATCTTAGGAGGTTTGTTTAAAGTAATCTTAAACTTTGTTAAGTAAACATTTCTACACAGGGAGCTGGGAATGTACATAATCTCATATTATTCATTTAGTTTTTGTGAGAGCAAAATATTCATGTTTGTATAGTTAAAATATTTGACAGATTTAAATAAGACTCCTATAATACGCCTCTCTTTTAGAGCCAGTGTGGTGAAATTGGTAGACACGTCGGATTCAAAATCCGATGCTAGTGATAGCGTGGCGGTTCGAGTCCGCCCACTGGTACCATCTTTGTACGACCGTAGCTCAGTTGGTTAGAGCACTACCTTGACATGGTAGGGGTCGGTGGTTCGAATCCACTCGGTCGTACCAATCTATTCCTTTATTTTTAGCCACTTACAGGCGAC
>JALUXI010000061.1 GCA_027019045.1 Piscirickettsiaceae bacterium
CCGTCATTACAGAAGCAGAAGGAACAGTTGTTTTTGGCAACTTTGAAGATAATGTAGAAGAGCATGTTGATGAGTTGACAGGTTTGGTTACCTATATCGTTAAAGGATCTAAAGACCATAGTGCGACCAATAAAGAATCGCGCCCTTACATTCAGCTAATGGATGAAAATGGTGAGAGTGCTTGTTTCCCTGGTACGCAAACGCCTGCTATCTACTTTTTACTGGAAAATGCGGTGGTTGTCGTTCAGGAAGGCGATAAAGTTGGGCCAGGTGATATCATTGCTAAGATGCCTTTGGAATCTTCAAAAACCAAAGATATCACAGGGGGTCTACCTCGTGTTGCCGATCTGTTTGAGGCGCGTATTCCTAAAGAGCCCGCCATCATGGCGGAAGTTTCAGGGGTTGTGAGCTTTGGTAAAGAGACCAAAGGCAAGCAGCGCCTTGTGATCACGCAAGACAATGGTGAGCAATATGAAGCTTTAATTCCAAAGTGGCGTAGCATGGCGGTCTTTGAAGGTGAAAAAGTTGAGAAAGGGGATATTGTGGTAGATGGTAACCCTAACCCTCATGATATTCTTCGCCTACTCGGTGTGGCTAAGTTGACAGAATATATTGTTGATGAAGTACAAGAGGTTTACCGTCTGCAAGGCGTGAAGATTAACGATAAGCATATTGAAACCATTGTGCGCCAGATGCTGAGAAAAGTATTGATTAAGGAACCAGGTGATACTGGCTTGATTAAAGGTGAGCAGGTGGAGTACGCTCGTGTGATTGAGTTGAACGCCAAAATGCGTGAAGAAGGTAAACAAGAAGCAAGCTATGAGCGTGTTCTTTTAGGGATTACTAAAGCTTCTTTGGCGACCGAATCCTTTATTTCAGCAGCCTCTTTCCAAGAAACAACGCGCGTGCTTACGGAAGCAGCCGTAAGTGGTAAGCGCGATCAATTGGTAGGGCTGAAAGAGAATGTGATTGTGGGTCGTTTGATTCCAGCGGGAACAGGATTTGCTTACCATCAAGCGCGTAAAAAAGCTCAAGAAAAAATTGATGCCGAATTAAAAGCGTTTGTAGAAATAGAATCAACCGATTCAGAGCAGGAAAATGTTGAAGACATGGATGCAGAAGCTTTCTTTAGTGAAGCACATGCTGATGTGGATGAGGCATAAGCTGGCTTGAAGCAGTTGAAAAATATCGAAATTCAATAAGTTAATGCTTGACTTATTGGGGTGACATCACTAAAATTCTTTAACCTTATTTGGCAGGCCTCAGGTCTGCCGTTTATTTTTTACCCAAGCTCACAGATTGGAAGTAGACGAAACCTATTCGTCTCCTAGCTTTTCGAGAGTTTTGGTTTTGGGTTATTGAGTTAATAAATCTCAAATGGAGAAAGAAATTAATGGCTACTATCAACCAGTTGGTGCGTAAGCCGCGTAAAGACAAACCTAAAAAGTCTAATGTTCCTGCGCTAGAGGCATGTCCTCAACGCCGTGGCGTGTGTACGCGTGTTTATACTACCACCCCTAAAAAGCCTAACTCGGCCCTGCGTAAAGTTGCGCGTGTGCGTCTAACCAATGGTTATGAAGTGACTTCATACATCGGTGGTGAAGGTCATAACCTTCAAGAGCACAGCGTTGTATTGATTCGTGGTGGTCGTGTAAAAGATTTGCCTGGTGTGCGTTATCACACAGTTCGCGGTGCATTGGATTGTGCTGGTGTGAAAGATCGTAAACAAGGTCGTTCTAAGTACGGTGCTAAGCGTCCTAAGAGCTAATTTAATTAACTTGCTTAATTAAGTTTGCTGCTTGACATATGTTTAGCAATTTTTATTTTTGCTTTTAAACCGGAAGAGTCAGAATGGCAAGAAGAAGAGAAATACCAAAGAGACAGGTGCTACCTGATCCTAAATTTGGTGATGTTGTTGTCACAAAATTTGTCAACATGTTAATGGTCAGCGGTAAAAAATCCGTCGCTGAAAAAATCGTTTATGATGCATTAGATGTTGTTGTTGAAAGAAAGGGCGGTGAACACGCTGAATTGCTAAAGCAAGCACTTGATAATGTTGGTCCACTCGTCGAGGTTAAATCTCGTCGTGTAGGTGGTGCAACTTATCAGGTACCAGTTGAAGTGCGTCCTGCTCGTAAAATGGCGTTAGCGATGCGTTGGCTTGTAGAAGCTGCGCGTAAGCGTAATGAAAAAGGCATGATGCTTCGTCTTGCGGGTGAGTTATCGGATGCCCTCGAAAACCGAGGGGCAGCCATCAAGAAGAAAGAAGATACTCACAGGATGGCAGAGGCCAACAAGGCCTTCTCTCATTTCCGTTGGTAAGATTCAAAGGCTCTTTTCGAAGGGCCTTTATTTGTTTAGTAGTTTAAGAAAGGTTATTAAAAGTGGCACGTACGACACCTATAGAAAGATACCGTAATATTGGTATCATGGCCCACATTGATGCGGGTAAAACAACAACAACCGAGCGTATTCTGTACTATACAGGTGTTTCACACAAGATTGGTGAAGTGCATGATGGTGCAGCAACGATGGATTGGATGGAGCAGGAACAAGAGCGTGGAATCACGATTACCTCTGCTGCAACGACTTGTTTTTGGAGCGGTATGGCTCGTCAATATCCTGAGCATCGTATCAATATCATTGACACTCCTGGTCACGTTGACTTTACAATCGAAGTAGAGCGCTCATTGCGTGTGTTGGATGGCGCAGTCACCGCATTCTGTTCAGTAGGCGGCGTTGAGCCTCAGTCGGAAACAGTTTGGCGTCAAGCTGATAAATATAATGTTCCGCGTATGGGCTTCGTCAATAAGATGGACCGTGCAGGTGCAAACTTCTTCAATGTTGTTGAACAAGTGAATACTCGCTTGGGCGCTACCCCTGTTGTAATGCAGCTTCCTATTGGTGCGGAAGAAAATTTTGAAGGGGTCATTGACCTTGTCAAAATGCAGGCCGTTTACTGGGAAGATGAAAATATGGGGATGCAGTATTTCTATAAAGACATCCCTGAAGAATATCAAGAGCAAGCTGAAGAGTATCGTGAGCTATTGATTGAAGCGGCGGGTGAAGCGAATGAAGAGCTGATGGAGAAATACCTTGAGGGTGAAGAGCTGACTGAAGAAGAGATCAAGTCAGGTATTCGTCAGCGTTGTATTAATGTTGAAATCGTTCCAATGTTCTGTGGTTCAGCCTTTAAAAATAAAGGTGTTCAAGCGTTGTTGGATGCGGTGATTGATTATATGCCTTCACCTAAAGATGTTCCACCTATTGAAGGTGAGTTGGAAGATGGCACAAAAGCTGTGCGTCATGCAGATGATAACGAGCCTTTTGCTGCCTTGGCATTCAAAATCATGACCGACCCTTATGTTGGAACCTTGACTTTCTTCCGTGTCTATTCCGGACATCTAGGAGCGGGAAGTGCAGTTTATAATTCAGTTAAGCAGAAGCGTGAACGCGTAGGTCGTTTATTGCAAATGCACTCTAACTCTCGTGAAGAGATTAAAGAAGTGTTTGCCGGCGACATTGCTTGTGCAGTAGGCTTAAAGGATGTAACCACTGGGGACACACTTTGTGATATCGATAACAAGATTATTCTTGAGCGTATGGAGTTCCCAGAGCCTGTTATCTCGATTGCAATTGAGCCGAAGACAAAAGCTGACCAAGAGAAGATGGGGATTGCCCTTCAGAAATTGGCTGCAGAGGATCCTTCTTTCCGTGTCAAAACAGATGAAGAAACTGGACAAACCATCATTTCTGGTATG
>JALUXI010000062.1 GCA_027019045.1 Piscirickettsiaceae bacterium
AACAGTTTTCTCAACAGGCACAACAGGTGCATACCCTTTGGCAAACAGTCATGCCATGCATCAAAGAATAGAAAAAGAATAGAAGGAAAAAGGTAGAAAAATGCCAAAATTCCCAGTCCTGAATGCTCTAAATATCAAGCAGGACTGGGGATTTTGGCATTTTATTCAAGTTTTTAAAGCAAAAGTGTGTTGAGTTTACTTAGCCGAACTTACCCGTGATGTAATCTTCGGTCTGCTGCTTTTTCGGTGCAGTAAAGATATTATCGGTAGTATCAAACTCGATCAGCTCTCCTAAGTACATAAAGGCGGTATAGTCGGAGATTCGAGAAGCCTGTTGCATATTGTGTGTCACAATGGCGATGGTGTAGTCCTGCTTGAGTTCAAAAATCATCTCTTCAATCGCCAAGGTGGAGAGCGGGTCGAGTGCAGAAGTGGGTTCGTCAAAAAGAATCACTTCTGGCTTCAGTGCCACGACTCGAGCAATACAGAGGCGTTGTTGTTGTCCACCTGAAAGTCCTCGTGCATCGTCATTTAAACGGTCTTTAACCTCTTTCCAAAGCGCCACATCCTTTAAAGATTTTTCGACCTTTTCTTGCAGAACCGCTTTATTCTTTTCACCTTGAAGACGCAACCCATAAGCAATGTTATCAAAGATACTCATGGGAAAGGGGGTGGGTTTTTGGAAAACCATGCCGACGGTTTGACGAAGCCAGATAAAGTCGTTCTCTTTTTTAAGTGTGAGGATGTCGGTATGCCCTTCATCCTCTGTGTGAAGCATAATCTGCCCTTCATATTTATTGCCAGGGTAGAGATCATGAATACGATTCATGCTACGAAGTAGTGTCGATTTCCCACATCCACTTGGACCAATGAGGGCAGTGACTTTTTTTCTCTCAATGGGAAGGTTGATATTGCGCAAGGAAGGCTTGGCTGCCCCTTTGTATGTAAAGCTGAAGTCTTTGACTTCCATTTTATTTTGAGTCATTGAGATTACCTTTTTTCTTTAATAATGTAACGACCGAGTAGGTTCAGCCCAAGTACCATTAAAGTCAATACCAGTGCCGCAGCCCAAGCTAGAGAGACAAGCTTTTCATCGGGCATGGTGGCTAAATTATAGATAGAAACCGTCATAGCGGGGTAGGTTTGAGAAAGATCGGTTTCCATATAGATGGTGGAGCCGCTGGTGTAAAGCAAGGGAGCCGTTTCACCCATAATGCGGGCAAAGGCGAGGATTAACCCTGTCATAATCCCTACTTTTGCAGCACGGATGACAATGTGCATAATGACATGATATTTTGAAGCCCCAATCGCCATGCCAGCTTCACGTAGCTCGGTCGGTACGAGGCTGAGCATATCATCTGTGGTGCGTACGACGATCGGTAGCATCATTACAAATAGCGCCGCTATGCCAGCCCATCCATTGGTGTGCCCCATTGGAATCACCATAATGGCATAAATAAAGGTACCAATAACAATCGAGGGAGCAGACATCATCACATCGCTGAGATCACGAATGAAGTCAGCATATTTGGTGTGGTTACCATATTCTTGTAGATAAACCCCCGCCAAAACCCCAATCGGAATACCGAAAACGGTGGCAAGCCCTGCTAAGACGATCTGTCCCCAGATCAGATTGCGTATGCCATTATCGACAAGATCATGCGTAAAGATATAAGGTGTCAGTGATTCCATCCCTTTGCTAACCAAGGTCACAATAATCCAACCGAGAAAGAGCAGACCCAGAATAGCGGTTAAGGTAGAAAGGACTAAAAAGGCTTTGTTGAGAAACAGTCTCATAGTTTATTTCTCCGCAAGAAGTAGTGTTTGGCAGCAAAGATAATGATAAAGCTGACGACAAATAGAATTAAGGCCAGATAGAAAAGGGCGTTCATGCTGAGTCCACTCGATTCAGCAAAGTTATTTGCCAAGACCACAGGAATGGAGTTGGTCGGGTCGGTGACGGATTTCGCAAATTCAAATACCCCACCAATCACAAAGGCAACGGCCATGGTTTCACCTAAGGCGCGACCTAAAGAGATGATAATGGAGCCAATAATGCCTGCTTTGGCATAAGGGAAGATGATGTCTTTAGTCACTTCCAGTTTTGTGGCCCCCATAGCATAGGCGGATTCTTTTAAGACATCAGGCGTGGTGTTGATGGCATCTCGGCTGAGGGCAGCCATAAACGGAATAATCATTACCCCTAGCGTCAATCCAGCGACTAAAAGTGAGACACTGTGACCGCCAAAAATGGAGGCGATAAAGGGGCCAAAATAAAACAACGCCCACATCCCATAAATGATACTCGGAATGGCCGCCAACAACTCGATCGCAATACCAACAGGGGCGACCAACTTTTCATGGGCAATTTCAGAAAGGAAAACCGCAATTCCCATGGCAATCGGAATCGAGAAGAGCATTGCTATGGCAGTGGAGAAAATGGTTCCCACAATCGGAACCGCTCCACCATAAACCACCTCGGTTTTTTCACCCGCTGCATTCGTTGGATTGGCCTCAAAGTCATCTTCATCATCAGAGGTGATTTGTGCATCAATATCTTCTCCTCCTAAGTCATCATCTAATCCTGCATCGAGGTTGTCGAGGTTTTCGTCATCACTGATAGATGCTTGGGTATCCTCATCCTCCAAGTTTTCTTCCTCTGTCGGAGTGGTTGTCGGTTCAGAAGAGGCTTGAGGTGAGGAAGGAGTGGTTTGAATGGCTTTAGTGGGGGACTCTTTAACCGTGACTTCTACACCCCATCGAGGATCGATAATAAAGTAAGTGCCAAACTGTTCAATGGCAGGTTTGGCGTAGAGATATAAAACCGATACGGTGGCAATCAGAACAAAAAATAAAAAAGTTGCACTGGATTGGGAGATGATTCGAAAGATTCTTTCCATAAGTAGTCTCTAGATGCAAATAGATTTACATAAAAGGTCGGGTTGAGCATCAAACCGTTTAGGTAAAGCTATTGAGATTAAGGGGTTAAAAAGGCCATGTCCGATTTCTCGAACACGGCCTTACTGACCAGATAATGCATTATAATTCAGACTGAAAAGTCATCAAAATTATTTTAGGCCTTTTTGCTGCCAGTAGGTTTCAATTTTAGCAACTACTGACTTAGGTAGTGGCACATAACCTAGTTTAGAAATGGTATCAGGATGTTGGAAAGCAAAGTGGTAGAACTCAGCTACATGCTTTTTCTTTGGCTTATCCATTGGCACCATGGCAAAGGTGGCAGTCATGATTGGATAGCCAGATTTTGGATATTGAATGTTCGCATAGAAATCTTTCTTTGGATTCAAATTGGCATACTTAGCCCCTTCTGCAAAAGTTTCAGGTGTGGGGGCAACAAACTTATGGGCACGGTTTTCAATGATTGCCATATGCAGACCATTTGATTTTGCATCAGAGTAATCAACATAACCGATTGAGTAAGGGTTGGTTTTAATGGCTGTTGAAACACCGAAGTTTCCTTTACCTGCAATACGGTTAGGCGCAGGCCAGTTCAACGCTTTTTTCGCACCATAGTGGTTACGCCATACCGAACTCATTTTTGAGAGGTAGTAGGTGAATCCGTAAGTGGTTCCTGACTTGTCAGAGCGGTGAACGAAAAGTACTTTTTTGTGAGGGAAGTTCACGCCTGGGTTGTCATTTTTAATGGTGGTGGCATCCCAGTATTCGATGTTGCCTAGCATAATGCCTTCGATCGCTTCTTCAGATAATTTAAGGTTATTGACACCT
>JALUXI010000063.1 GCA_027019045.1 Piscirickettsiaceae bacterium
CCGTCGCATCTTTGACAGGTAGAAATTGAAGCACAACACCATCTTTTACCCTTTTTAATACCAGCTTCTGATCATTCATTGAGACAAATTCGGCACCGCCACTGCCAATGGGCTGATCTTGAAAACGGTGTCCTTGCTCAATCAAATCCGCGGGACAAATCCCAATGGTCAAGCGTCCTACAAAAAGGGCATCAGCTGCTTTCAAATGAAAATCAACCTGGTTTGCATTATGAGCAACGACACGCTGAATATTTTTTAGAGACCCCAAATGAGGTGAGCCAAATTGTGGATTAAGAATAGAGGTGTAAGTCGCCACCACATCTTCAGCAGTGAGCGGTTTGCCATGATGGAAAGTCGGCTTTTGAATCAGGGTAAAACGATAGTGCGTTGGCGACAATTGCTGCCAGCTAGCCAAGGCGGGAATGGGTTGAAAATGCTCATCAAAATCAATCAGCGATTGATAAAGCAAACGATTGATTCGACTTGAAAGTGCATCCGTTGCTTTACGAGGATCCAGCATACGGGGGCGACTGGTGACCCCCATGCAAAGAGTATTTTGCTGCGTAGTTTCTAAGGGCGTACAACCTACTACCCCGCCCACCAATAATGCCGAGCCGACACCCTTTAACCAGGTACGACGACTGAGTCGGCTTAAGCGACTTAAAGAAAACGACTCTTGCATTACTCAGTTAATAGCGCATCATACTCTGAGAGTACATCAGGGGTTAGCTGTCCGACGACCGCTTTAAGTTTCAGCTGATTGAGAACCAGCGTATGCAGTGCATCAGCCAAATCTCGGCGGGCTTTAAACTGCCCTGTTCGAGCGGTTAAGACTTCAAGCAAACTTTGCGTCCCCACTCGATAGCCCTCTTCAGCAGCTTCTAAAAAGGCATCATTGGATTTGACTGCTTCTCGCAATGCTTTCACCAATGCCTGCCCCCGTTCGATACTGTGTACCAAGACTCGAGTTTGCAGTTTGACCTGCTCTTCAGTATCTCGCAACCCTTCTTGCGCCACTCTTAAATTGGCTCTGGCTTGATCAATTTTGTTAATCACTGCACCGCCTGTATAAATCGGCACCGTCACTGAGAGTCCTAATGAAAGGTCATTGCTATCAATATTTTTGGGACGGGTGAGGCTGGTTTGATCATAATCTACCGAACTGTCTTGATACTTCACCTGCGCCCCCACTTGTGGCCAAAAGTGTTGGGATTTTTCTACCTGCACCTGTTTTTGTGCCACAGCCACTTGGTTTTTCACTTGCAAAATACCAAAGTTGTGCGTCTCGACCAACCCTAACCATTTATCGACATGGGTATCAAAACTGGCCAATTGCGTCTGCAACTTAAGCTTTTTCAAATCGGTCACTTTTTGGCCTGTCAATTTAGCCAAGTCCTCCACCACTGTATCCAGCTGTGCCTGCGCACTGATTCGATCCGATTTTGATAAGTCATAGCTTGATTTCGCTTGCAATACATCCGTACGGCTCGCCAGTCCTACGGTGGCAGAAGTGGTGGCTTTTTCCCACTGGGTTTTGTCCGCTAACTCTTTGGTTTTCGCCAGCTCTAAATCCTGCTGCGCAATCAACACCTTAAAATAGGCATCAACCACTCTTTCAATTAAATCCTGCTGGGCATTTTGATAAGCATACTGCGCACTCATCACTTGATAGTCCGCTTGTTTTAACTTAATCCAACTATCTCGTTTATAGAGGGATTGATTCAGTGTGACATTCCAACTGGTGGCAGTTTGATCTTGGGTATTGATTGAGCTGTCCGTCTTTTGCCAACCTGCCCCTGCCGAAATCTGAGGCAAAAGAGGTGCTTTCGCTAGATCAGCGACTTTTTTATCCGCCTCAAACTGGGCTTGTGCTTTGGCCAATACTGCATCATGTTCCGCAGCCATTTGATAGATTTGATTCAATCCCATGGCTGCTTGTGCGATGGGCGTAAGCATTAGCCCACCCAGTAGGCTAAGAACAATGTGTCTATTTTTCATCTTGACTCCATTCACTATAAGGGGTTTGGCTGAGGCTGACATTGTAGTAACGCCGTTCATGCGTCACTTCTTCGCCCGCCCATGCTGGAAGTTCAAAATCCTGCTCTTCAGACTCCAGCTCCACTTCAGCCACGACCAAACCTTTATTATCCCCTAAAAATTCATCCACTTCCCAAGTATGTTGTCCCACCTTCACGAAGTAGCGAATTTTCTCCACAATGGGCCCAACGGCGAGGGTTTTAAGCATTTTCTCAGCATCTGCTAAAGGAATCTCATATTCATACTCATCCCGACTCAACCCAATCTCAAGACTTTTGATATTTAACATCCCCCGATCATCCTCAATCCGTACTCGAATCGAGGATTTGCTACCAAGCTGATGAATGTCGTTCAGATACCCTTGAGCATAATGTTTTTTGGCATAGGCCTGCTGCTTCCAAGCCTCACCTTTGACTAAAAATTTGCGTTCTATCTCTCTTGCCATTTCTTATCCTTCACCTTCCAACCTAGGCTGGAAAGACACCTGTTGATAAATAACGATCGCCTCGATCGGGAATAATCACCACCACTTTGGCATTCGGCGTCTGTTGCGCCACTTGAATCGCTGCAGCGACCGCCCCCCCTGCAGACACTCCTGCAAAGATGCCTTCCTGTTTTGCCAGTTGTCGAGTTGTCTCTTCTGCTAAACTCTGTTCCATATCAATCACTTGATCAATCCGAATCTCTTCATAAATTTCTGGTAGATATGCTTTAGGCCAACGGCGGATGCCCGGGATGCTACTGCCTTCTGTGGGCTGTACACCCACAATTTTCACGGCTTCTGACTGCTCTTTTAGGTACATCGACACCCCCATAATCGTCCCAGTGGTACCCATCGCACTGACAAAGTGGGTCACTTCTCCTTGAGTATCTTGCCAAATTTCAGGGCCTGTGGTGTGGTAATGTGAGAGTGGGTTGTCAGGGTTAGAGAATTGATTGAGCAAAAAACCTTCACCTCTCGCTTCCATCTGTTCCGCCAAATCTCTTGCTCCTTCCATTCCCTCTTCTTGACTGACCAAAATCAGTTCCGCCCCATACGCCGCCATCGCCGCTTTACGCTCAAAAGACATATTTTCAGGCATCACCAGTTTCATTTTATAATTCAACATCGCCGCCACCATCGCCAAAGCAATCCCTGTATTGCCGCTAGTGGCTTCAATCAGCGTATCCCCTGGCTGAATTTCACCCCGTTTTTCTGCCTGCAACACCATATTGAGTGCGGGACGATCTTTCACCGAACCTGCTGGATTATTCCCCTCCAGCTTCGCCCAGACCTCACTGCCATTCTCCAAATTCGGAAGCCGCAGCAATTTCACTAGGGGAGTGTGACCGACGGTATCCATCAATGTTTTCTGTTTCATCTCATCATCCTTGTAACATAAAGGTGGTATAAAGCCCTAAGGTAATCAAAAGTGGCGTCACAATATTGATCACGACATTCCACGCCAATAGCGGCAAAAGGGTTTCCAGTTTTTGATGGGCGGTATGGATTTTAAAAAATAGCGGAATGGCTAATAACATCGTCAATCCCCCTAGCAATGCCCACACAGGCAAAAGCTTAATCGCCACCAATAGCAATAACATTAAATAGCTGCCAATTAAAAACAGGCGGAAGATGGCGATACTCTTTTCCGCCCCTAGCAACATAATGAG
>JALUXI010000064.1 GCA_027019045.1 Piscirickettsiaceae bacterium
TGATGTATTGCTATTGGATGTTACGCCACTTTCATTGGGTATCGAAACCATGGGGGGTGTGATGACCAAGCTGATTGAAAAGAACACCACGATTCCGACGCGTAAGTCACAGGTGTTCTCAACGGCAGAAGACAATCAGCAAGCGGTGACCATTCATGTGTTGCAAGGTGAGCGTGAAATGGCTTCAGCGAACAAATCGCTAGGTCAGTTCAACTTGGAAGATATTCCACCAGCGCCTCGTGGTGTTCCTCAAATTGAGGTCACATTCGATATCGATGCGAACGGTATCTTGAATGTATCTGCGAAGGATAAGGCATCTGGTAAAGAACAGAAGATCACGATTCAGTCTTCTTCAGGTTTGAGCGAAGAAGATATTGAAAAGATGATTAAAGATGCAGAAGCACATGCTGAAGAAGATCGCAAGTTGAAAGAGCTTGTGGAAGCACGCAACCAAGCGGATGCGATGATTCACACAGTGAAGAAAGCGATTGAAGAAGCAGGTGAAGCAGTGGCTTCAGCGGTGAAAGAGAAAGTCGAAGGCTTGATCAAAGAACTTGAAGAGTTGATTAAAGGCGACGACAAAGCGGCGATTGAAGCGAAAACGCAAGAGTTAGCAACCGCTTCTCAAGAAGTCGCACAAGCTCAGCAAGCAGGTGCTGGCGCTGCAGGTGCAGGCGCAGCGAGCGGTGCAGCAGCCGATGACGATGTGGTCGATGCTGAGTTTGAAGAAGTTGATGATGACAAAAAATAAACCTAAATAGTTAGGTATAATGTGCGGGCAATCCTTTTTGAGGGTTGCCCGTTTTTATTTGGCTTTTAAAAACATAAAAATGAAGTTTTATTTAAAACTTAAAACTTTATTTTTATGTTTTTAGTTTAGAAGATGAATCCTTATGGCAACAAAAAGATGTTATTACGAAGTTTTACAGGTCTCTAAAACAGCTTCTGAAGCGGAGATTAAGAAAGCCTATCGTAAGATGGCGATGAAATTTCACCCAGATCGTAATCCTGATAACCCTGAAGCGGAAGAGCGGTTTAAGGAGGTGAATGAAGCCTATGATGTACTGTCTGATCCACAAAAACGCTCGGCTTATGACCAGTTTGGTCATGCAGGTGTGGATGGTTCAGCAGGTGCGGGTGGTGGAGGCTTCGGTGGCTTTGGCGACTTCAGTGATATTTTTGGTGATATTTTTGGTGGCGGTGGGTTTCATCGAGGCCCTCAGCCTGGGAATGATTTGCAGTATGAACTTAGTATCACCTTAGAAGAGGCAGTCAAAGGTACGACGGTTGAGATTCGTATCCCGACCAAAGAAGTATGCGAAGCGTGTCAAGGTACGGGGGCAGAGTCTGGTTCAGCCGTGGAAACTTGTCCTACTTGTGGTGGACAAGGTCAGGTACGAATTCAGCAAGGCTTTTTTGCAGTGGCGCAGACTTGTCCAACTTGTCATGGTACGGGTAAACAGATTAAGCAAAAGTGCAAGAAATGTTATGGTGAGGGTTATGTGCATGACCATAAAACCTTGTCTGTCAATATTCCCGCAGGCGTGGATACGGGCGATCGTATTCGTTTGGCGGGAGAAGGTGAAGCGGGTGAGCCAGGTGCGCCGCATGGGGATTTGTATGTTCGCATTCGAGTGAAACCGCATGAGATTTTCCAGCGAGATGGCAATACACTTTATTGTGAATTGCCTATTTCCTTTACCAAGGTGGCATTAGGTGGCACGATTGAGGTGCCAACTTTGGATGGGCGAGCGGAATTGAAAATCCCAGCAGGCACTCAGTCTGGACAACGCTTTAAGTTGGCAGGCAAAGGCGTGAAGTCGGTGCGTTCTAGTCGTGTGGGCGATTTGATTGTACAGGTGAATGTGGAAACACCTGTGAAGCTGACTTCTGAGCAGAAAGCATTGCTAGAACAGCTCGAAGAGAGCATGGAAGGCAAATCACATAAACATAGTCCACAGTCTCACTCTTTCTTTGATAAGGTGAAGGCCTTTTTTACGGGAGAGGATGAGAAAAAAGAGGATAAAAAATCAGACAATGATGAGCCTTGGCAGTAGGAGAATTTAAATGAGAGTGGCAGTAATTGGTGCGTCAGGACGCATGGGGAAAAACTTAATTGATGCGGTGAATCAGACGGAAGGACTTGAGCTCAGTGCGGCGATTGAACGCCCAGGTTCTTCTTTGATTGGCGTGGATGCGGGTGAAATGGCAGGTGTTGGCTCACTTGGAGTGAAGTTGGTCGATAACTTAGCTGATGTGGTTGATGATTTTGATGTGTTGATTGATTTTACCCGCCCAGAGGTGACTTTGCAGAATTTAGAAGTGTGTGCTGCTCATGGTAAAAAAATGGTGATTGGTACCACAGGCTTTGATGAAGCAGGGTTGGCGGCAATTGATGCCGCAGCTGAAAAAACGGCGATTGTGTTTGCACCGAATATGAGTGTGGGGGTCAACCTGTGCTTAAAGCTATTGCAACAGGCTGCAGCGGTATTGAATGAAGATTATGATATTGAGGTGATTGAAGCGCATCACCGCCATAAAGTGGACGCGCCATCTGGCACCGCTTTGCGAATGGGGGAAGTGGTCGCCGATACGCTTGGTTGGGATTTGAAAGAAGTCGCTGTTTACGGGCGTGAAGGCATCACGGGTGAACGCCCGCATAAGCAGATTGGGTTTGAAACCATTCGTGCGGGTGATATTGTCGGTGAACATACGGTGATGTTTGCCACAGAAGGAGAGCGGGTAGAAATTACCCATAAGGCATCAAGTCGGATGACTTTTGCCAAAGGTGCCGCCAGAGCCTGTCGCTGGTTGGCGAATAAAGAAAAAGGCCTGTATGATATGCAGGATGTACTGAATCTTCGTTAGGGGGCGAAAATGCAAAAGATAAAACAATGGATGAGTTGGGCGCTGTTGAGCAGCGTACTTGTTTTCGGGTTGGGTAGCTTGACAGGATGTGAAAAGTTATCCAATAGTATGAAAAATGTGCAGTCTGATTTGGTCGGTTTGAAACGAAAAGTGGAGATCCGCTCTTGTTTAGATGGTCGTTTGATCAAGGTTTATAAAGGCTCTGTTCGTTTGAATCCTGAGGATAAATATGGTGCTTCTTTGTTGATTAACGGTAAGAAGCTCCACACTAATATGTGTTATGTCATTGTGGAAGAGGGGCTGCAAGAACAACCCATTCCGCCTTCGGTGAGATAGGATGTTGATGCGATATATTTTAGGGGCGGGGATGGCGTTGAGTTTTGTAATCTCATCAGGTTGCACGACCGTAAATAGCGCCCCATTTCCCCAAAAAGAGAAAACTTTTGTGCTGACCACCATTGTGCATGATGCACCGACCAATTTTGATTATCGTCGGATGCGTCATAAGGCAGATGAGGTCTGTCCTGAGGGCTATAATATTGAAGGCCAAGCCTTTGGTGCGCAGTCTGAACTACCCAAAAGTGACTTAGCGTGCGTAGGTAAAGGGTGTGATTTGCAATTGCAGTGGAAGATTCACTGCGTGCCTCGAGAAAAGCGTCCTTTCTCCATTTTTGGAAACTATTAGTGGAGAGCTTTGCACGAGATGGCTACATGGATAAAAAAGGGTGTCCCACTCGTGCAAAGCTCTCAGTGAATGCTGTTTGATGGGTCTAGTATCTGTGAGAAGGTT